>JAAZLV010000396.1 GCA_012799155.1 Bacteroidales bacterium
AGGTGATAATTATCTGAAGATGCGATCAGCCTGTAATGCAATACCGCCTTTTTCGTATTGGGTTTCTCACTGTGGTAGGCGGTTGACTTGTTGTTCTTTTCATTCTTTATCAGGTAGTGGATCAATGTATCCTCCTCCAGGGGTGGTCTGTTTTTCACCACTGCCCAATAAGTCTTGTCAACTTCACCTTTGCGAAACATCTCATTGAGCCGCGGTAACGCCTTGCTGGTACGGGCAAACACCACCACCCCGCTGGTAGGCCGGTCGAGACGGTGTGTCACCCCACAAAAGACATTGCCAGGCTTATGGTACTTCTCTTTCAGATATTCCTTTACAATATCTGAAAGAGGTTTGTCACCGGTCTTGTCGCCTTGGACAATCTCCCCCGGTGACTTGTTTACAATGATGATGTGATTGTCCTCGTACAATACGGTCATACCCTATCAGGTATTCATACCGCCACAGACGTTGATCACCTGACCACTCACGTACGAAGAAAGGTCGGAGGCGAGGAAAAGTGCCGCATTCGCAACATCCTCAGGCGTACCTCCACGACGTAGCGGTATCTGCTTGGCCCACTCGTTGCGCACCTCTTCTGAAAGAGCGCCGGTCATCTCGGTGATGATGAATCCCGGGGCGATGGCGTTGGCACGGATGCCTCTCGAGCCAAGCTCCTTGGCGATCGATTTGGCCAATCCAATCATTCCTGCCTTAGATGCGGAATAGTTCGACTGTCCGGCGTTGCCAGAGACACCCACCACAGAACTCATATTGACGATGCTACCTGATTTCTGGCGCATCATGATGGGGGTAATGGCATGAATGAAGTTGAATGCCGATTTCAGGTTCACGTTGATCACCGCATCCCACTGCTGCTCGCTCATGCGCATCATGAGACCATCCTTGGTGATACCAGCATTGTTGATCAGGATATCGATGCGTCCAAAATCCTTCACGATCTCTTCCACCACACGGTGGGTATCATCAAAGTCGGCGGCATTGGAAGCATATCCCTTGCATTTCACACCCATGGCGGAGATCTCATGCTCAGTAGCTTCTCCCGTCTCATCGATTCTCAGATCTGTGAATGCAATATTTGCACCTTCAGATGCGAACCTGAGTGCGATGGCTTTACCGATTCCTCTGGCTGCTCCGGTGATGACAGCTGTTTTTCCTTCCAGTAACTTCATATAAATATTCATTTTTTTGTGTAAATTCCCTTGAAGAGGATGCAGGCGATAATTTCCCTATCCTCTTTCTTGTTGTAATCGAGTCGCATGGCTCCTCGTATGGTTGGCACCTCCAAGCCCTTAAAGGCATAGTGAAGGATCTCGGCAGTCTGACGGGCATCCTCCAACTGGAAAATTCCCTTGTCTAGACCATCCTGTATGATTGATTCCAGAAAGTGAATCTCTTTCCGGTCGAACTCTTTCCGTACATTCTCCACCTGCCATATGTCCCTAAAGAAATCGGCCCGCAGGGTTCCGTTGCGGGTCACCACTTCCTTGATGGCACTCAACCGGGTGAAAGCCATCAGGATCAGCTTCTCATCGGCAGGAATGTCACGAGAAAGCACCTCCTCCAGTCTGCCGTAAAGGACATTCAGTTCTGACTCGATCACGGCCTTGTAAATGTCAGACTTGCTGTTAAAATAGGTGTAGAGGGTTCGTCTGCCTCGTTGCGAGGCTTCAGCAATATCATTCATTGTGGTATTCTCGAACCCTTTTTTTGCGAAAAGTAGTCGAGCCACATCAATAAGATTCTTTTTTGTTTTTGGAATAGCTGATGTCACCTTATATGCACATTTATAGTATATATGTGCAAAAATAGCACAAAGATTTCAGAAAATGAAAACAATTACAAAAAAAGTTATTCTTTCGATTTCTCGAGCAGCGTAGCTGCTTCACACACCTCATTGTACCATTCCTCACCGAACCTGCGTATCAGGGGCTCCCGCAGGAAGCGGTAGAGGGGTACCCCCTCCTTGCGCCCCAACTTGACAGCAGGCCTGCAGATTGACCATTGGTGGTAATTGACGGCAGTATAATTGGCATAGTCTGTCAATCGTATCGGATAGAGATGACAGGATATTGGTTTTTGTACCGCTATCCTCCCCTCTCTGTATGCGGTATCGATGGCACACTTGCAGATTCCGTTCTCATCGTAATAGGTGAAAACACACTCCTCTCCATTTACGATGGAGGTAACCAACTCACCATCGGTGTCGTTGTAAGAGATTCCCTGCTCTGATATCAGCTGCTGCGCTTTGGGTGACAGATCGTCCCAAATAACGGGCAGGATCTCCTCGATCTGGTCATGCTCCTCTCTGGTGAGCGGTGCTCCCGATTCGCCGTCCACACAGCATTGACCTTTGCACTTGCAGAGGTCACAGATGAATTGTGCTTCAAATATATCGTCAGAGAGTAAAGTATTTGCGATTTGTATCATTGTTGTTGTTGGTTTATTGTCTGTTGTTCGGTGGCTGTATTCCTATTCTTAAAAGAATGAAACAGCAGCAGCGTGGCCAGCGCACTCATCACTGCTGTGATCAGGAAAGGCAAGGTGAGCGGAAGCTCATCCAGCTCCTGGAACCAGGATGCATCACCCCAGAAATAGTGGAAGATGATCACCGAAGCGTTGTTGACAAAGTGAAAGATAATTGGAATCCAGAGATTGCGACTGTAAAGAAAGAGGTAGCCAAGCAATGCTCCCAGCAACATTCTTGGGAGAAATCCGTAGAACTGGAAATGAACCAGGCTGAAAATAGCCGCCGAGATCCAGACGGCTGCATGACCGCTATTGAGCCATTTGCCCAGCAGTTGTTGGAGTGCTCCCCG
>JAAZLV010000068.1 GCA_012799155.1 Bacteroidales bacterium
CGTGTCGAGGCAGTGCTATTGGGATCCACTGCAATGGTAAATTGGCCCGCTGTTTTGTCTGTTACTTTGCACCACGTTTCATCGGAACTGGCACTCCATGAGGTCTGGTTGGTAGTGACCGAAATTAACGATCTGTTTTCATTGGTTTTGATTTTTTGGATCATGATATAAAAAGTATCATATAAGAGGCATATAATCTTGTCATCATTAGTAGAATAGCCAGTGCTTCTTTCGGGCTTCCTCCTTGTCACTACCCGTGTAATAATTCTCACCCGGGACACTACCTTCAAAAGACAACCCAAAATCAACAGACCCATAGTTCATTCCCGTACGATCCGGCAGGGATTCGATAAGTTCTGTGATGGCAGTACCCCTTAGACGGTTTGATTCACAATTTACTGTTTTGATCACACCCTGATCTGACACAACCAGTGAAACAAGTTGATTGAATGAACAACTCAGAGACGGCAGTGACACATTGGAACTGGCATCCAGTGTAGTGAGCAAATTTTCATGACAAGTCAGGCTGGTCAGTGCGGTTGCACCATTTACATCGAGTTTTGTAAGCCGGTTATTGTAACAACCCAATGCGGTTAACATCATGTTATTGCTTACTTCAAGCGATGTAAGCAAATTGCCAGTACAATAAAGTGTTTCAAGACTGGTATTGTTACTGACATCGAGCGATGTAAGTAAATTATCCCCACAAGAAAGTGATCCAAGACCGGCATTCCTACTGATATCAAGAGAGATAATCTGGTTGTCGGAACAATTAAAATCTGATACAGGACCATGGATGGTGATTGTTTGCGATTGAATGGTGTACTCTACGAAAGAATAATCCGGAGTGACATTTTCATTCTCATCTTCTTTTCCATTGTTGTTCAGATCAATCCAAACCTTGAAACGCTCATCACCGGTGGAACTAACATATTTGGATGCCATACCCAATCTGATCTTGCTGCCCACCATCTTTGAGGTGGTAAGTGTCATGCTGGCATCCTGCGGGATGAATCGTGTGCGCACATCGGTCTCCAGGGTGTATGGGCCACCGGGAGCATCGAGCGATACCGCAAGGCAGGCTTCATACTCCTTACCTGGCGGCAGACTGGTAGACTCCTCCATTCTCAGTGCATATTTGTTCTTTCCGGCAGGAGGGCGACTATATTCACACAGCTTCATTTTTCCTGCCTCCACCGTAAACTTCCCGCTCTTCTCATCCTTCTCGTAGATGTTCATCCCGATCTCGCTATCAAAAAAAAGCTTGTTGGAGATATTCAGAGCGATCTCCATCATCCCCCCCTTCAGCGGTGACGGAGAAGTTTTCCATCTTGGGTACAAAATAGGCTTCCCAGATGGGATATTCAAGTGTGTTGCTTTCAGTGGTGGCGAACTCACGGTTCCTCCATCCAAAGACACCACCTTTCATGAACAACTCCAGTTGCGAGAAGAGCTTGGAACCGCTAAAAGCATTGTATAGTGATGGGTCGAAGGTCAGAAAGAACTCGATCAGTGGGATAATCATCACCGGACCTGCCGGTATGGGTGCAGTACGGATAATGATAAACGGGATTTCGGTACCGAAGACATTCGAATCAGATACCCAGTCAATAGTGAACCCGGAAGAGAGGTTCACTGTGGGATTGACACGACAGTGCAGATCTTTCAGACTCCATCCCTGAATCAGGATATGGAAATACAATGCCAGATCCATCTGCACCCCCAGCTTGAGCGCGCAGCTGTTATTGTTATTGCTTCCGTCGTCAATCTTGAAAGTATGGCCCAGAGCCGGCATACTGAATTTTGTATCCACCCCTGCCTCAGCACGGGTGATGGGCACCTCCATCGAGATGGAAGAACCGGCAATAGCGTATTCCACAGGTTGACCGTCGGGTCTCTCAATTGAAGTGATATACCGGGTCAGGTCGATGGCATAACCTCCGGAGGGAACGGCATCACCACCAGTGCTCCAGAGAGGATCACCGATGCTGAGTTCCTCAAATACCTCCGTGATGTCCGTCACCGGTTCCAACACCACCAACTCCCCACTGATACTTTTCACCTTCCCTACGTAACCGTTGGGTAGGTCAGCAGAAGTCCTGTTTATCAAAATCATCTCATCTTCCTGTGGAGCAAACCCCTCCTCAACTTTGAGTGTCAAGGTGTGATTCTCCGTGTTGAGTGATGCAGATCGAATCAGATCATATCGCTCTTCGGAGATGACAGATGCTTTGGGATGCATCTTGTAGCTGATCTTATCTTCCTGGCTTGGGAAGAGATCTCCAATGGGATAAAGCATATTTCTTTGCAGATTTTTCCCGCC
>JAAZLV010000397.1 GCA_012799155.1 Bacteroidales bacterium
TATTCATGCTGCCTATTTTTGCAAGCACGGTTTCCGTGACGTAACCCTGCTGGATTTTTACATGAATCGTGACATCGTGCGCAACTTTGAACATATCAACAACTTGCCCCCGAACAGCATCCAGTGCTTTCACACCGATTTCTTCGCTTTTTCATCCGAGAAGAAATATGATGTGGTCTTTTCATCCGGTTTCATCGAACACTTTGAAGATACAACTGATGTAATCAGGCGGCATGTGGAGTTACTCTCAGAGCAGGGGCAGTTACTGATCATCATTCCCAATTTCCTGGGATTAAACGGAAAGATTCAGCAACGATTCGACCGTGAGAACCTGGAAGCACACAATCTCCGATGCATGGAAATCGACTACCTGAAGCAAATCATGAGGTCGTTCGGATTGAAGGACCTCTCGGTAGATTACCTGGGAAAACCCATGGTATGGCTCGAACCCAAACTGGAACAGAAGAAATTAAGAAAATGGATCAAGATGCTGAGCTATCTTATCAAGCTCATCCCTGTAAAGAGCAAGCTTCTCTCCCCATTCATCGCCATATACGCCAGAAAATGAATAAACTATCCGTCATCACCGTTACCTTCAATGCTGTCGCCACGCTGGAGCGGACACTGCGGAGTGTCAGGGAGCAGTCCTGGCCACATATCGAACACCTGATAATCGACGGAGGATCGGACGACGGCACCCTCGAACTGATCAAGAGGCAACAACAGGAGCGGCTGCATTGGGTGAGCGAACCCGACAAGGGGCTCTACGACGCTATGAACAAAGGGGTAGCGATGGCAACCGGCGACTATCTCTGCTTTCTCAATGCAGGCGACACCTTCTTTTCAGCCGACAGTGTGGAGCAATTGATGGGCACCTTTGATGAAGCATCGGCACCCGATATACTATACGGAGAGACCGCCATCGTGGACAGTGCCGGAACCTTCCTCCACATGCGGCGGTTGAAAGCTCCGGAAAGTCTTGTATGGAAGAGCTTCCGACAAGGGATGGTGGTATGTCACCAGGCCTTTATCGTGAAGCGGGAGCTGTTCGAGCCCTACGACCTTGACTATCGCTTTTCATCCGACTTTGACTGGAGCATTCGAATGATGAAAAAGGCAAAGACGATTCACAACAGCCGGCTGACACTGATCAACTACCTCAACGAAGGAATGACCACTCGCAATCGAAAGGCTTCGCTGAAAGAACGCTATCGCATCATGGCACACCATTACGGTCAGTTCTCCACCTTTGCTCACCATCTCTGGTTCATTGTCAGGGCACTGGTGAAATAGTCAAAAATCAATAGGCCGGCAGGTGCCGACAACTGACACCAACAGCTAAAAGCTAAATAAATATGTCGCGACGAAAACTGAAACTGGAGGAACTCAACCGCATCAGTGTGGAAGAGTTCCATGAAGCAGAGAAGATACCGCTGACGGTGGTGTTGGACAACGTGCGCAGCCAGCACAACATTGGCTCGGTGTTCCGCACTGGTGACGCCTTCCGGGTGGAGGAGATCCTGCTTTGCGGCATCACCGCCACACCCCCCAATACAGAAATTCACAAGACCGCCCTGGGAGCGGAAGATTCAGTGCAATGGCGCTATATGGATGAGACGCTCACCGCCGTGCGGCTGTTACAGAAGAACGGGTATGTTGTCTATGCGGTGGAGCAGGCCGAAAAGAGCATCTCACTGGAACAAGTGAAGTTGCAAAAGGATAAAAAATATGCCGTGGTCCTCGGTCACGAGGTGCACGGCGTACAACAGGTGGTGGTCGATGCCTGCGACGGCTGCATCGAGATCCCGCAGTTCGGCACCAAGCATTCGCTCAACGTCTCGGTTGCCACCGGAATCGTGATATGGGATTTCTTCCTACAGCTGAGTCGCTGA
>JAAZLV010000443.1 GCA_012799155.1 Bacteroidales bacterium
AGGCGCTCGCCGATTTTGTCCGCGGCCTTTTCGCTGACGCGGCCATCCAGGCTGTACACGATGCCGCCTTCGGCGTCAAAGCAGCTCTCCTCGGGATGCATGAGCTCGCGGCCCAGATCTTCGCCCGCCTCCAAGCGCTTGATTGCGTCCACCACGAAGGGCCCGTACAGCGGGGTGCACTCGATGGTGGCGTTCATTTCGCCGGCGAGGATGGCGTCAAAGGCAGTCTTGGGCGCGTCGCAGCCAACGATGATGATATCCTTGCCAGGCACCAGGGCGGCGGCTTTGATGGACTCGATGGCACCCAGGGCCATATCGTCGTTGTGGGCCAGGAGGATGTCGATCTTGTCATGGGCCTTCAGGAAGCTTTCCATCACGGTCTGGCCTTCAGCGCGGGTGAAGTTGCCAGTCTGGGAAGCGATGACTTTCAGGTTGGGATAATCAGCCAGGATCTCGGTGATGCCTTCCTGGCGGCCGATGGCGGCGTCAGCGCCGGTGGTGCCCTCCAGGATGACCACGTTGAGTTCATCGTTTTCAAGGCCGAGCTTCTTGACATAGTTGGCGGTCCACAGTGCCATGCGGCGGCCTTCTTCGACGAAGTCCCCGCCAAAGGCAGCGGCGTATTCGATCTCGTCCATGTTGTCAGGCATACGGTCTACCAGGATCAGGGGGATTTCAGACTCGTTGACTTCCTTGAGCACTTCGCCCCAGCCGGTGGAAACCACGCCGGTGAAGAGGATGTAGTCCACGTTCTGGGAGATGAAGTTGCGCAGGGCCTTCACCTGGTTTTCCTGCTTCTGCTGAGCGTCGTCGTACACATAGGTCCAGCCCTCGGCGTCGATGGCGGCCTTGATGTTGTCGGTGTTGGCGGTCCGCCAGTCGGACTCCTGGCCGATCTGGGAGAAGGCAACCGTGATGGCGCTGGCAGACACGCTGAACAGCATCACCATGGCCACGGCGAGGATAAGGATTTTCTTCATTTGAGACCCTCCATTTTCATATTGACCGGGTATGCCCGGCTTGGATGGTTCCAGTGTAATCCTGGCCCAAATGCCAAACAAGGGGCTGGATTTGGAGAATAGGGTTCTTTTTTAGGAGTTTCACATATTGAGGCGGGCGGCCTTTGGAATTTTTCCGAAAAAAGGGAACTATTTTACGATTCGCCTGCATGATGCTCCTTGCGCCAGTCGCGGGGGCTGGATCCGGTGTGTTTTTTGAACAGATAGCTGAAATAGTGCGGGTCGCGGTAGCCCACCTGAAGGGCGATCTGGGAAGAGCGCGCTTGGGTGCTCCCCAGCAACAGCCGGGCGCGCTCCAGGCGCAGGTGCGTTAAGTATTCGATGAAGGTGGTGCCGGTTTCCTGGGAAAAGACGGTGCAGAAGTGGTTGGGGGAGAGATGGACGGCCTGGGCCACATCACCCAGTGTCATGTGGGGATCGGCGTAGTTTTCCTCAATAAAGGTACAGGCCTGGCGGATGACTTCGTTATAGCGGGAGAGGGACTGCTGGTCACGGTATTCCAGGGCATGGACCAGCACTTGCCGCGCAGACGCTATGATCTCCTCCGGCTGGGTCATTAGCCGGATGCCCTGATCGTCCCGCAGGTTCCCGGGAAGAACCTTTTCCGGGTCGCCCCCGTGCTCCTTGACGATCCGGGTGGCCGTCAGAATGCTCTCAACCAGCACATAGTTGAGCATCATCAGGGAACGCTGCACCACGCCGTCCTTGATGAGCAGGCCGTTGACGATACCCTCCACATCCGAGGCGGGCGCCAAACGGAGCCGGTCATAGAGGGTTGCGTCTTTTGCCAGCGACAGCACATCGCTCAGGTCCGCCTGGTTGTCGCCGGAGTCCATGATGATGGTGTGGTTTTCATCCAGATGCCGCTGCATGGCTTTGAGCGTCACCAGGGCTGAGGCATAGGAATCCGGCGCCTGGAACACCGCGCCCACCGGCGCGCCGATGGCGATACGCATGGGGGGAAGCCCCAGGTCGCGGGCTTCGTGCTTGATGGCCTCGGCAAAGGAAAACACGTGCTCCTCCAGGGATTCCAGGCTGTCCCCCAGAAACATCAGCGCCAGGAAGGCATTCAGCTGGCAGAGGTACACGCTGCCCTCCGGCTGGCTGGCTGCCGTGCGGCTGACCAGTG
>JAAZLV010000398.1 GCA_012799155.1 Bacteroidales bacterium
AAATCGGCAGCTGCCATCAGACCCTGATTCTCAGCAATCGTTCGGAAGAGAGGAGCAAACACTCCTTGTGAGTCCATCAGATAGCCATAGGCCGTCCATTTGGGTGTGAAGACTTTGGCAAGTCCCTCATAGAGGAAATACCATCCGATCAATAACCTTAATGTCACGAGTCCATAAAGCTGTATGGAGGAATGGTTGTGACTGTTCTTGTGTCTCATATATTTTTTTGATTGCGATAGAATTGTACCGACATGATTCCTCTATACCGGAAAACTGCGGCAACGTTTGTTTCATCTTGTGGTTGCAAATATGGTTTGGATGTATAACAATGTAAAGATAATGATTTTTACAAAAAAACAGTTGGATCTGCTCGACTAGTTACTGACAGCCAATCTGGTTTATTTGATTGGCCGTTCGATGAGACCCCACAAGGGATAACTGATTCTGAGAACCACCCCTCTGATCTTGTTTTCGCTGAAACTGGTGAAGATGCCTGCCCTGCCCAACCCCAGGAGACCAACGGAATAGCCCCCTTCAAAATATGGCTTTCGCTCTTCGGTGATCAGCCCATTGAGATGAACCGCTTCATCGAACAGATATGACTGAAGGAATGGCATGTGCTTTATGAAGAGATATTGTGACGTCAGATTGAGGTGGCCTGTCATCCACCAGTCACCCGATGCGGTGTAAGCAGGCAACAGACTGAAACTGTGGTTCAATTGAGTGGCCGTGAACAGCATCCGGTTGTTTCGGAAATAGTGGAGGTCGTGGGGATACAATTTCGCAGAGGAGAGAAACGATCCACCCGAGAACCGATAATCGAATGTCTCGAAGGGAGAGAGATTGATCGTGTGTGAAAGGGAGAAGGAAAGCTTGTCATACAATGGTGCCTCACTGTCTGCAAACAGATTGAATCCCTTCTCGTAGGCAAGTGCGAATGTGGGGAACCTACTCGAAGCATACTCTTTTCTGCCTTCCCTTACATAGTATCGGTAACGCGGCGTGTAGGTGAGTTGCAGCATGATTTTAGCCGCTTTATGTGGGGGATCGAGTTCGACGTCGGAGGTGTTGTTGTCGGTGACAGCATTCCCTGTGATGTGAAAGGCGGTGTGGTTGCGCACCGGCATCCGCTTCTCTATCTCAGTACCGGTATAGAGGTTCAGTCCGTTGGCAATGTCAATTGAATGATTCGCTTTCACATAGCGACTGTCATAAAAGCGAATGAAATTTTGACCCAGGCTGATGGTTGTCAGCGTGTTCATCAGTCGCGACTCCCCATTCATGCCATTCACATCACGTGTGTGATGACCGGCAGAGAGATGCAACCGTCCCAGCGACATGGGTGCATAATTGAGTGTCGCAGCCACATTCCAGAGCCATTCCTTGCGAGCGGTAGCATAATAGAGTGCGGGCGAAAAGCTGATGTTCCGGTTCTGACCGATTGCCTGATGCAGTGAGAGGGTTTGACCCAGCCAGAATCCATCCACGAAATTGTACTCTTTCATTCCACCCAGCACACCACCATAACGAAGCGAAAGGGTTGGGTTGATCTCCCATCTGCCTCCCTGTATGATCTTCCCGAATAGTCTCCCAGGATTTTCACCACCGATGGAGAGCACCAATTCATTTCTTTCTCTCCTTTCCCGCTTGATGGTGTCATTGCCGGAGAGCGAGTCTCTTCTCAGGTAGCTCTGTTGTTCATCCAACCGCAAGGGGAGCGATCGAACAGTGTGCCAATAGGTAGAATCCCTCTCCCATGCCAGTGTGTCCACCTCCATTTTTACCATCCCGATGCTTTTTATTTCCAGTGACTCCCGCTGTTTTTGTAACTCTTCCGGCTCTTTGATCCGATTCATCAACTTCGACATCCTGTAAGCCTCTCTGGTGGAGAGTTCCTCTTTCTGTGTCAGTTTTTCCAGTTCTTTTGCAGCTTTCTGTTGTTGTGGCGTTAACTGCTCAACAGGCAGCATCTCAGTTGGCCCTGATTCCTGCACAATGGCAGGTACGCGTGTTTCATCGATCTCCACCGACTGATAGGTGAGGGATGCATAATATTTCCCCGATCCCTTTACACCCATTGTATTGATTGTAATTGTCAAATCGTAGCTGGTAGGCAGGTAAACTGCCGGCTTCACCTGGTTGTAGTTGATGCAGTAGTGCATGGTTGTGCCCAATTCGGAAGCTGCCAGGTCGGCGATATAAACATTCCAGCTGTTCTCCAGGATGTAGAGATATCCGGAGAAGAGATCGGGGTTTCGCTTCCGGGGAATCACCTTTATTTTGTTGATGATCAGGTCGGACTGATATGCAACATCCTCCAGTTTGAACGCATAATAACGGAACGATCCCGGCGTGAGGGGAGAGATCCTGCCATCCATCTCGGAGTTGTAAATGCTGGTGGTCATGATGTCCAATCCCTTGGATATGTTGAGCTCGGGAGGAATGGAGCTTTTCAGTGCCACCACCTGTTGTTGGTAGGTTGCGGGAGAGGTGAAATGGACATTGTTTTGTGATTCCATCACCAACGGCTTGCCAATCAGTTCATCAATCGGCACAGCGCTGTCGTTTACTGTCATGGCATTCTTCAGTATTCCGGGTATTTTATCAATTGTCATGCTCCCCTTGATGTAGGCCTGAGACCTGTAATCCTTCACCTGATAACGATAATAGGGTGCATAGGCAATGGCTCTGCGCATGATGCGATAGGCTGGGTCTTCGCTGCCTGCATACACCTCCAACTCGTCAAGCAGGTAGGCTGTCTCCTTCATCACCACCCGGATTGTTTGATCGTGGTGATCCATGGTGATGATCTTCCGGATGCTCTCATAGCCAAGCGAACGAAATTCGAAGGTGTAGGTGCCTGGTGGCAGTGTTGTACGGAACTCGCCCCTGTTGTCGGCGGCGATACCCCGGGCAATTTCATGAATATAAAGGGTGGAGAAGGGTATCGGTTCACCCTGCTCATTCTGAATGGAGCCGATTAATTGTTGAGCCTGCAGGGATTCAAACAATGTCAGACAGTAAAAAAAGAAGAAGAGTGTACGCGCCATGTCCATTGATTTTTATCGGGTTGAGAATATATGAACAAAGATATAATGATTTTCCGAGGAAACTGCATATCACCCTCATTTGCTGTGATTTTGCGAAATGACCAAAAGCTCCTATCTTTGCAGTGATGAAAAAACTTGCAATTGTAGGATGCGGCTATCTGGCCGAAGTGGTAACTGATGCGTTGTTGAACGGATTGTTGCCGGAGTATCAACTCATTGGTGTCTATTCAAGAACAGCAGCCAAGGCGGAACGTCTGGCGGCACATATGCATACAGCGGGCAAGGTGTGTAAAGCATGCCACACGGTGGAGGAGCTGCTTGCGTTGAAGCCTGATTACCTGGTAGAGGCTGCCTCACCGGCAGCCATGAAGGAGCTGGCGCTGCCCACCCTGGAGAATGGCACATCCATTGTCACCCTGTCGATTGGTGCATTTGCCGACACTGCCTTTTATGAAAAAGTGAAAGAGACCGCCACTGCAAATGGCCAACGGGTCTATATCGCCTCCGGAGCCACCGGTGGTTTTGATGTGCTCCGTACGGCGACACTGATGGGAAACGCCAAGGCCCGGTTCTTTAACGGCAAGGGTGTAGCAGCCTTGCGGCGATCATCGCACTATACACCCGACATGGAGCAACAGGAGAAAGTGATCTTCACCGGTACGGCCAGAGAGGCGATCAACACCTTTCCCACGGGACTTAACGTGGCTGTGGCAGCTTCACTCGCCACAGTGGGGCCGGAACAGTTGCAGGTGACGATGGAGTCGACCCCTGCTTTTACCGGCGACAGGCAGCGTGTGGAGATTGAGAATGAGCAGGTATATGCAGTGGTGGATGTCTTCAGCGCCACTTCCGAAATTGCAGCCTGGTCGGTAGTGGCCACCCTGCAGAATATTGTTTCTCCTATTGTATTTTGATGCCGCTGTAATCGGTCAGGTTCTGCAACACTTTTTCACTGAGCCGATCGAATGCCTGACGGGTACGTCCGGTGGATACCCCCATGCAGCGCAGGTTCGGGTGGTTGAGCAGATGCTCCCCACCCACAGCACCCACGGTGTCGCAGAAACAGAGGTTGTCACCCTCCAGCCACTCCTGAAAAGGGGCTTCGTCCCATGCGGGTGAGAGTCCGGTGTTGAAGAGTATCTTCCTGTTGCCTAGTTTTTTGAATTGTTCCTCATGTAACAATACCGTGTTTCTGTTCAGGCAGCAACAGATAACTTCGCACTCACTGAGCAGTTGATTCAGCGGCAGGAAACGGTAACCCTTCTCGCTGGCATCCGCTTTTTCGCTGCGGGCGAAATAGCTGATCTCGGCACCAAAGAAGCGTAGTGCATCGGCGATCATGCCACCCGACTTGCCAAGTCCCACGATGCCTGCCTTCAGGCCGGTGATCTCGCGTGGCATGTCGTCCCACGACTTCTGATCAAAGCCGTGCAGCGCGCGTACCAGTTCACTGACCACATACTCCACCACCCCCTCATCACCATAATCGCGGATACCGGTAACGGTGATGCCGCGGCTGTTGGCATAATTGATGTCCACGTTGGCACTCTCAGGAGAATAGAGAGAACAGCACATGCCAATGTATTTCAGGTTGTCACATTTCTCCAGCACCTGCTTTTCGAGTTGTGAGGTATAGCTGATCAGCACCGCATCGGCATCGCCGATGCGGTTGATGATTGCTTGGTCGCTCCCCGGAATGTCGTCATAGAGAACAACTTCACGGGCAAAGCTGCCCAGTGCTTCCACTGCTGAGGGAATGAGGCCTGTTGGCTCGATGGCCACAATTTTCTGGAACATATTGTCTGAATTTGATCGGTTATCTTGATGAGATCAAATATAACACTTAATCTCCGGGTTCACAAATATCGGTCGCAAGCCTCTCAATTTATTTTCAGGGTGACACCTCCCGAAAGCCAGAAGCCGGGTTGGGGGATGTTGCCAATATCTACATGGGTTGTATTGAAGAGATTATTGGCATGTATGAATAGATCCGCACTCCTTATCCGGTACAGCGCTTTCAGGTCGAGGATTGAATATGGCTTGTATTCCACCAGTTCACCCGGTTGCCCGTCGATATATTGTATATAGCTGCCCGCCCGTTCCTGCCAGCGAAAATGCCATGAGAGAGATAGGTTTCCTATCAGTCGGTGGTTCAGAGAGGCAGTGAACTTATGCCGTAGGTGATTCAGCGTGTAGTTGGAAATCAGATTGTCATCAACCCTCTCCTGTTGCAGGTAGAGGTAACCTGTCTTGAAAGCTGTAAAGGGTTGATTCGCTCCCAGCCACTCCCTCAGGTCGAACTGCATGTTCGCTTCAAATCCCTTTTTGTGGATACGGGTGTGGTTCGTAGACTCCCACAGTGCCTCGGGTGATGATTTCACCCAGTCGATCATGTTGAGTCCTTTCATGTAGAACGCTGTAAGGTTGGCATTCACCACCGGGTGGGTGTAACGGAGTCCCGCTTCCAGTGCCTCCGACTCTTCCGCCTTCAGATTGCTGTTGCCGGCATGTGTCGCGGTGGTATAATAGAGATCGGTAAAGGTGGGCATGCGACTGGCTCTGTTCCAGGAAGCATAGAGTGTAAGCTCTCTGGTTGCCCGTAGGGAGGCGTTCAATGCGGGATAGAAATTATACTGGTCTGTAAGTGCCGTATGGTGGTGCAGCAAGCCTCCCATTGAGAAGGTGAAACGGCGGAAGATAAAATTGTGTTCCAGAAAATAGCTGATGCTGGTGCGGTTGTCCGTCTTGCTGTATTTTCCAATTGTCTCTTCCATCGGTTTGCCCAGCACACTGCTCAGGATGCCCTCGTTGCGGAACTCACCGCCGAAGCTGGTAATTCCCCACAACGATGCGTATTGCATATTGAGGTTCATTCCGAAGAGATCACTGCGGTGGTAGTTGTGGTCCTTGTACCAGTCGGGGCGATCGGGAGTACCGTCACGTATCAGTTGAAACTCGTCGTAGTGTCGACTCCAGTAGATATGGGGTGTCATTTTCAGTTTCCCGGTTGTTTCTCCCTTAATCGATAGGAAGAGCGCCCTGGTATCATCGAACTGATTGGGGTATGCCGCACTATAGAATGTGTTTGCACCATAGGCTTTGTCGTTCAGCCCTGCCTGAAAATCGATGTGCGAGTCGTTCAGTTCAAAACGGCTTTGTAGCAATAGGTTGGAGATTTGGTAGTCGCTGTTGGGGATGTAGCCATCGCTTTGTTTATAGCCGACAGAAAGGGTGTGCAACTGCCTTTTTTTCCTGTAGGCAGCTCTTGCCTCTGCACCAAAGAGACCATGCATGCCCCCTTCCAGCTTCGCAAAAGCGTTGCTGTTACTGTCTTTTTTTGTGATGATGTTGATTCCACCGGAGAAGGCACCGGCACCATATATCAGGGAGGAGGGTCCCTGTACAATTTCAATACGTTCAATGTCGGAGAGGTTGATGGGGAGGTCGAAGCTGTAATGACCTGTCTGTGGGTTGGTGAGATTCACACCGTTGATGAGGATGGCTGTCTGATCGGATGATCCGCCACGAAGAGAGATGTCCGCCTGTACGCCGTGCGGTCCGCGTTGCAGGATATCAGCACCTGCTACATGTTGCAAAAGATCTTCAATGCTCCGCACAGGAGCATGCTCAATTTCCACTGCCTGAATCACCGCAACCTGTCTTGCTGTCAGGTTGAGTGGCAGTGCTGCCTTGGAGGCTGTAACCACCACCTCATCCAGTTCAGTGGGGGCAATGGTATCGGCTGGCATTTCCAGTCGGATTGCTTCTGTCGGGTTTGCCAGCGCTGCATGGGCACTTGTCAGGGTACTACCGGCCAGTACGCCAATGGTGACCACCTTATGAAGGCTGTTGAAGACACAAAAGGACTTTCGGGCAAAACGTCGGAAACGAAACGACTTCGCACTGTTGGTTATTTGTCTGTTCATTCTTGGGTTTTTTTATTAAAAATTACCCGCCAAAGATACAAACTAAAATGTAAAAATGGAAAAATGTACATTGCCATAATGGCGACACTCGCTGAAGTGGGGGAGTTGTGAGAAGTCAAACTTGCCGGAATGCTCCATGATGAAGACACCTCCCTGTTTCACAAGCTCTTTTCGAATAATGGTCTCCGGAATGGTTTCCAGTTTGGGCAGATCATATGGCGGATCGGCAAAGATCAGGTCGAACTGCTGCGAGGCATGCTGCAAGTATTTGAATACATCTGTTTTGAGTGGAAACAACTCCTTTGCACCCAGCAGCTCTTGTGTCTTGCAGATGAAATTGTAGTGGAGCTGGTTCATTTCCACGCTCACCACATAGGATGCACCGCGAGAGATCAGTTCGAAGGCAATGCTACCCGTGCCGGAGAAAAGATCCAATGCGGTAAGATCTTCCCACTCCATAAAGTTGTTGAGCACGTTGAACAGCCCCTCTTTCGCGAAATCGGTGGTGGGACGTGCTTTTAGGTTTTGTGGTACCTGTATACGCCGTGACTTGTATTTGCCGCTAATTATTCGCATAGGGTTATCAATAGATCGGTGGGTAAACGAAGCAGCAATTCCTGATCTGCGTCTACTGGAGGATTGAACTCCAACTGCTCTACATTGCGGATCAACTTGTTCAAAATATCCACTGTTGGCTTTTGTGATGCGAAGTCACCCGACAGAAAAAGGATGTCGGCAGACTGATTTAGATTCAGTTTCTCCCAGACACTGGCAATATAAAAAGTGGTGTCATGACTGTTGAGAGCCGGGTAACTGTTGGCCAAGAGCAATGTTTCACCTGAAAAAGCGATGATTGTCATGCTCCGATCATGAAAATCAACAAAGCAACACTTTCTCTCCATTGTTGTTGCCCGCTTCCTGAAGTGTTGCATCAACGGTCTACTGTGGTGCAAGAATTGCGGATTCCACAAGTTTCGTGAAAGAAATGAGTGGAGCCCTTCTTCCATACCAAAGAGTATATGACAGGAGCCTTCCCGGAAATTGTTTGTCAGTACAGACTCATTCTCTTCCCGGTAGATGTTGAACAGGTACAACTCTTTAACCTTTTTCCTGTCGTAAAAAACTTCCGGCACCGTGGTGTAGCGGGGTGTAACCACCGTAACCGATGTCCTTTTAAAAGGCTGGCTGAAGAAGCCCAGATCGAAGATCACCTTCTTTATGTGATCGGTAGTTGAGAGTTTGTTTCCCAGCGCTGTTCCCTGATAATGAAAGACCGAAGGATCACTGCTGCTGTGGATCACAAAAGAAAATCCATCCGGCGCGAGCCGAATGGATAAATTGTATTCTTCAGAATGAGCCAGATCAATATTTTCCGGTAGAAACATAACGATTGTTGGCTGTGGAATAAAGATTATTCCCAGTTACCAGCGTTGTTGTTGGCTACTTCAAGTGATCCGACCTGCATGCCGGGATACTTGTTGCCCGGACGGTCAAGTACTTCCTGAATTTTCTGGTCGAGCAGTTTCTTGTCGAGATCCCCCAGATAAGTGCGGTAGTGCGTTTTTGCTTCAAATACCTGGATGGGATAACCAGAAGCAGTGATCAGTGAATCTACTGCCATTTCAAATTCAGCCCCGTTGCTGAAAGGTACGTAACGCAGTGAGTCGATACTGAAACTGCTACGGTTGGGGTAGAGTACCTGTACTGCAGGTGAGAAGATGGAAT
Organism: Bacteroidales bacterium; assembly: GCA_012799155.1. GTDB lineage: Bacteria > Bacteroidota > Bacteroidia > Bacteroidales > Dysgonomonadaceae > Proteiniphilum. The sequence continues at coordinate 8,702 of JAAZLV010000398.1, forward strand.
CTCTTACCAGCTGCGGTGCATTTTTTGCATCATCCCACAGTCCGGCTGCTCTGATGGCTGCTTCATTACCGGTGCGGATTATCTGCATAGCCTTTACTTCTGTCATCCCTTCTTCCAGCTGCGATTCAGTAAGGTCACCCTCTTTTATCAAGGTGGCAATTCTACCATCCTTTACAAACTGGGACAATGTGTCGAAGCTGGCAGTATAGGATCCTGTCTGACCACGCAGGGCAACCTGGGCGGTGCGGATGTCAACCAGACGCTGGATAACGGCATTGTCACGCCTTGCAACCTCTGCATTAAAATCTTCCGTTCCCTTGATGCTTTGCCAGCAGATGTATGCTAAAAGAACAATGGCTAATGCTAGAAGCACTTTCATTACAACTTTCATGGACTATTCTTTTTAATATTTATACTGTAATTGGTTTGATTTCCTGATTTAAGAGTACAAATTTAGAAAAAGAAAAAGAATTGTGCTACTTTTACAGGAAAAATAACCAAAAAAAATGCTCAATCGTTTCTTTCTTGAGAAAATCAGTGACAATTTCCCATTTTCATTTACAGATGACCAATTGGCGGCCTTGGAGCATATTTCCGATTTTCTTTTTTCAGGGATGAACGATCAGATTTTTTTGCTTACAGGTTATGCCGGAACGGGAAAATCATCGTTGATCGGTAGCCTGGTAAAGACAATGGCCGCCTTTGACCAGAAGACCCTCTTGCTGGCACCTACTGGGCGTGCGGCCAAGGTTTTCTCTACCTATGCATCACATCCGGCATACACCATCCACAAGAAGATTTACCGGCAGGAGAAATTTGGTGAGGGAACAGTCCACTTTTCACTTAGTGAAAACCTGCATACCCATACTCTTTTTATTGTGGATGAGGCCTCAATGATCTACAACGAATCGGCAGATAACTCACTGTTTGGTACGGGACGACTCCTTGACGACTTGATTGAATATGTTTACGGAGCCGAGGGGTGCCGGATGTTGCTGATTGGCGATAATGCACAGTTGCCCCCTGTGAAGCAGG
>JAAZLV010000011.1 GCA_012799155.1 Bacteroidales bacterium
CCATCAGCTGCAACCCCGGATCGCCGGTGTCAGAAGCGGCAGAGATCAAAATTGAACCGGTGGTGGGACCGGAGTATGTGACCGGCAGCACCCGCATGAAATCGGGGACGGCACAGAAGATGGTGCTTAACATGATCACCACCGCCACCATGATCAGACTGGGCAGGGTGAAGGGCAACAGGATGGTCAACATGCAGCTCACCAACCAGAAGCTGGTGGACAGGGGTACCCGCATGATCGTCGATGAGCTTTCACTGAACTACGAGCAAGCGAAGAACCTGTTGTTGCTGCATGGTTCTGTAAGAAAAGCAATTGAACAGTTCAACAACGGAGCGTAAACAATCACACATGGCAGTCATCAAACAAAGTGATCATCCCGACCTGCCGTTTTTTTATCACGAAAGGAATGGCTACCTTTGCAGGTTTAAACTGTTATTGGTATGTTATCTAACGTTCGTCCCAAGGAGACTGATGAGCTTTACGCCACACCCATTCTGCAACAAACTGCCTTCTGGTCGGAAGTGAAAGCCTCACTGGGGGCAAACACCATTGCTGTCAACTTCGCTGCCGAGAGCGCCGATCTATATGGAGCAGCCGGTGAGAAGCAGCTGATTCACTCCGATCTGTTGATCATTCTGCGGCAGATAGATCGCAATTATTCCGTAGCCTACGTTCCTTACGGTCCTGAGCTGGAGCCGGCCGACGAGTTCCAGGGCATCTTCCTGGAGGAGCTCTCGGAGTCGCTACGTTCTCAACTTCCCAACAACTGCATCCTGATTCGTTATGATCTCTGCTGGGAGTCATACTGGGCAAAAGAGAGTGATCACTTCGATGAAAATGGTCTCTGGAGAGGTGAGCCGGAACAGAGCGCCCAGGAGTTCCGTTTCAACTACAACACACATGAGTGGAACTTCCGCAAGGCTGCAACCAACATCCTCCCCTCCCACACCATCTTTCTGGATCTGACGGCTGAAAAAGAGATCCTATTAAAGAAGATGAAGCCTAAGACACGCTACAACATCGGACTTGCACGTCGTAGGGGAGTAACGGTGCGGACCATGGGACTCGAAGGTATGGATATCTGGTACAAGCTCTATCGGGAGACTGCCGAGCGAAACCATCTTCTGATCAACGAAATAAAGTATTTTGAGGCGGTGCTCACCGCACGTGCCGACGACAGCCGCTCTCCGGCCGACGTGCGACTGCTTGTCGCCGAGAAGGATGAGAAGCCTCTGGCAGCCATGTTCCTGGTAATTACCAGAAACAGGGGATCCTATCTCTATGGAGCTTCCTCCTTTGCCGAGCGCAACTTGATGGCTCCCTATGCACTACAGTGGGAGGCCATCTGCCAGTCGCAGGAGGCAGGCTGCACCGAGTATGACATGTTCGGTATCTCGCCCACCCCTGATCCTCATCACCCCATGTATGGTCTTTACAAGTTCAAGTCCGGTTTCGGGGGCGACATCCATCACAGTCTCGGCTGTTGGGACTACCCGCTCAACAAGGAGATTTACACCCTCTTTCGTGCTTCGGAGCTTCACAGTCAGGGTTATCATCTTGTCTGACAAGAAAAGTTAAACTGAAAACCTTTTCCCCATACAGCTGTTTCATCATGTCAAAACCACAACAACCTGCATGAACAGGTATTTTTTTTACACCGGGCAACATTGTCCGTTCAATAAACTGACCCAAAAATGAACATCATAGAACCACTGCAGTGGCGTTACGCCACCAAACGAATGACCGGTGATAAGATTCCGGAGAAGGAACTTGAATCCATTCTGGAAGCAATCCACCTAGCCCCCTCCGCCTATGGCTTGCAGCCTTATGAGGTGATAGTTACCGAAAACAGGGAACTGATCGAGCAGATATATGAGAAATCCTGCCCTCAAATTGTGCTGATGCAATGCTCACACCTGCTGATCTTCAAGGCAAAGAAACGACTCGATGAAGCATATGTGGAAGGATTCCTGCAGGAGTTCAGGAGTGCCAGAAATGCTACCGATGCCCATATCGACAGTTATCGGGAAAAGATACAACGGGTGATCAATGATCCGACGATCAACACCTTCAGCTGGACCACCCACCAGACCTATCTGGCCTTGGGGTATGCCACCTTTGCGGCGGCACAGTTGGGTATCGATGCCACCCCCATTGAGGGATTCAATCCGAAGGCACTCAACAGGCTGCTCTCGCTCGATGAAGAAAAGGAGGAAACGGTGCTGATGCTCACCCTCGGCTACCGTGATGCCGGAGAAGACAGGCTGGCACATCAGCCCAAGGTAAGAAAACCGCTCCACAAACTTGTAGAGCGGTTGTAATAAAGTCCCTCTGTCAGGGAAAATCTTTTTAGGGAATCCTGTAGACGATGCTGTTGATGTTCATGCCTGCTCCCACGGAGGCAAGGATGATGATGTCACCACTTTGCAGGTCATGACCATCCATCTCCTGACGGGTGAGCAGGTCGAGCAGTGTGGGGACGGTTGCCACTGATGAATTACCCAACCATGAGATTGTCATGGGCATGATGCTTTCGGGTACCTCTTTGATATTGTAGAGCTTGAACAACCGCTGCAGGATGGCATCATCCATCTTGCCGTTGGCCTGGTGAAGCAACACCTTGCGAATATCAGTGATCTGCAATCCCAGTTTGTCCAGTCCCGCCTTGACTGTCTTAGGCACGTTCTCTAGTGCGTACTGGTAGAGACGTCGTCCCTGCATCTTCAGATAGTAATCTTTCTTTCTCGCCAGCTCGGGATTGTAGGAGTACCCCATCCGGAGCATCTGCACGTAATCAAGAGCATCACTGCGCGAGTTGTGCCCCAGGATGCCGAGTGGCGTGTCGCTCTCACGACCCTCCATGATGGCAGCACCGGCACCATCGGCATAGATCATGCTGTCGCGGTCGTGCGGATCGGCCACACGCGACAGGATATCGGCACCCACCACCAGCACCTTTTTCGCATCACCCGAGCGGATATAGTAGTCGGCTTGAATCACCGCCTGCACCCATCCGGGACAACCGAACAGGATATCATAGGCCACCGCGGAGGGGTTGACGATTCCCAGCTTCTGTTTGAGCCGTGAGGCAAGCGACGGTACCACATCCATCCGCATGTTATCCTCCATCGTCTCCCCGAAGTTGTGGGCAAAAATGATATAGTCGAGTTCCTCCTTCTCAATGCCGGCAGCTTCAATTGCACGCTGTGCAGCAATCAGTGCCAGGTCGGAGGTCACCTCGTGATCCTCGGCATAACGGCGTTCAGATATGGTGGTGATCTCCTCAAACTTCTGTACAATTGATTCGTTGGGAGTCTCGATCTTTTCACCGGATGATTCGAAAAACTCGTTATTAAGAAAAGCTACGTTCTTTACTTGTCTGGCCGGTACATAGCTACCGGTACCAGTAAACACGCTATAAATTCTACTCATATAAAGTAATTACGTTGGAGTATGGA
>JAAZLV010000399.1 GCA_012799155.1 Bacteroidales bacterium
CACGCTGTTCCAGTATCTTCTCGATGAGAGGGTGCCGGTTGCGTAGTTTTTCAAGCTCCTCCTCGCTGGTCTTGTACTGTCCCGTTTTTGTTTTCTTTGGTTTATCTGCGATTTTAAGCCGGTCGAAAAGCACCTCTCCAATCTGCTTTGGTGAGTTCACATTGAAAGGGATTCCCGCCAATCTGACGATCTCCTCTTCAATCGATTCCAATTCGCTACTATACTGTTGCGAGAGTTCTTTCAGAGCTTCCAGGTCGAGCCGCACACCAGTCCACTCCATATCGGCAAGTACATAGACCAAGGGGGCTTCCACATTGAAAAAAAGATGCTCCAGGCCGTTCCCGATGACCTCCTTTTCAAGTATATTCTTTAGTCTCAGGGTGATATCGGCATCCTCTGCAGCATAATCTTTCACCACAGAGGGATCAACCTCTCTCATGCTCTTCTGGTTCTTGCCGCGTGGACCGATTAACTCTTCGATATGGATGGTGCGATAGTGTAGGTAGCTCTCCGCCATATTGTCCATCCCGTGCCGCTGTTCTGGGTTCAGCAGGTAGTGAGCAATCATTGTGTCGAACAGCTTGCCTTTCACATGTATGTCATACTGTCGTAGCTCCAGGATATCATACTTGATGTTCTGACCAATTTTAAGGATCTCCCTATTTTCAAAAAATGGTTTGAAGATGGCAATTTCTCCCTTGGCTTGTTCACGATCAGCAGATACAGGCACGTAATATGCTACACCTTCACGAAAAGCAAAGGAGAGACCTACCAGCTCGCTCAGGAGCGGATCCACGCCTGTGGTCTCGGTGTCGAAGCATACCTCTTTCTGAGCGGACAGCAATGTTGCAAGCTCTGCTCTCTGCTGCTCAGTTGCAATCATGCGGTAGTCATGTGATGTGTTGCTGATATCGGTGAATCTGGTAGGCAAGGCAGCTGTTTCTTTCGTTTCCGCTGCTTCAAATTGTGGAAATAATTCACCCTGAACAGGTTGTGCCGAGAAGGGTGGGAGAGTATCCTCCTTTAATACACGGCTCAGCAGGTTACGAAATTCCAGTTCCTCGAAAATCTTCCTGATCGCCTCCTCGTTCTTCTCGCCACGTGTAAGCGTCTCCTCCTCCACCTCGATTGGAACATCTGTCTTGATCGTAGCCAGCATGCGTGATACTCTTATCTGCTCGCTGTTTTCTTCCACTTTTTTTCTCAACGCGCCTTTCAGCCGGTCTGTATGTTCCAACAGGTTTTCAATGGAGCCGAACTCCTGCAGGAGCTTGACAGCTGTCTTTTCGCCCACCCCTGGGCAACCGGGGATATTGTCAGAAGCATCGCCCATTAGACCCAGCAAATCGATCACCTGAGAAGGGTGGGAGAGACCATATTTTTCCGTCACCTTCCGTTCGTCCAGCAGTTCGAAATCATTGCCTCCATAACGCGGCTTGTAGATGAAGACGTGGGGTTCGGTCAACTGCCCGTAATCCTTGTCTGGCGTCATCATGTAGACGTCGAATCGTTCCTTGTCAGCCCTCTTGGCCAAGGTACCAATTACGTCATCCGCCTCATATCCCTCCACTTCCAGCACCGGTATGTTGTAGGCGCGGATGATATCCTTGATCACCGGTACCGACCATTTGATGTCTTCCGGAGTGGCTTCTCGTTGTGCCTTGTAGGCCTCAAATTCAATGTGCCGGAAGGTGGGTCCCGGCGGATCGAATGCCACTGCGATGTGTGAGGGATCTTCCTTGCGCAACACCTCCTCGAGGGTATTCACAAAACCGAAAACTGCAGAGGTGTTTTGACCTTTTGAGTTGATCCTGGGTGTACGGATAAAAGCGTAATAGGAACGATATATGAGTGCGTAGGCGTCAACAAGGAAGAGTTTATTCTTATTCATAGTCTCCTGTAATAACATTAAGGAAACGTAAAGTTACGAATATTTGTTGCGAAGAGTAGAATTATTTTTACTTTTGTAGCTGTAATTTTAGGTTTTAATGGACCAGGGACAGCTTATTAATAATTTTCTTCGGGATGAAATGCTCCTTTTTGAGGAGTATATGCAGGCATCGGTGAAAAGCGATAACCCTCTGATCAATGAAATGGTCAGCTACCTCTTCAACACCTCGGGTAAGAGATTGAGACCCCTATTGGTGCTGATGACGGCAAAGGCATGTGGTGGAATCATTCCGGAGACCTATCACGGTGCCGTAACGGTTGAACTGTTGCATACCGCGACTCTTATCCACGACGATGTGATCGACAAGTCTGATACACGCCGTGGCAAGCGTTCATTGCATACGGTATATGACAATACCGAGGCAGTACTGTTGGGTGATTACCTGCTCTCAACTGCATTACTGGAGAGTGTCAAAACCAAAGACCTCAACATCATACGGCTCATTTCGGAACTGGGGCAGAACCTCGCGGAGGGAGAGTTGAATCAAATCTCCCTGGCAAACAATATCATTGTAGATGAAGACGCCTATTTCGAGGTGATCGACAAGAAGACCGCCTCACTGATGCGTGCCAGCATTGCCATTGGTGCCATCACCGGTGGTGCCGACAATGAGATGATTGAAAGATTCACCCAGTTGGGCAGCATCCTGGGAATCAGTTTTCAGATCCGGGATGATATTTTTGATTACTTCAAGAAAGATGTGGGCAAGCCTACCGGCAATGATATTCGCGAAGGGAAGATCACGTTACCCCTCATCTATGCCTTGCAACATGCCCCCGAAGCCATCTCGGCAGAAATGATGGAAATTATCAAATCACGTGACTATAGTGATGACAACATCTCCCGTCTGTTGACTTTTTCAAAGGAGCAGGGCGGTATCGATTACGCTTACGGAAAGGTGAATGCACTGATCGAGAATGCTGAGCAGATGGTTTCAGGGTTTCGTTTGAACGAAGATATGGAATTGCTGATGCGACTCTTCCTCAGCTATCTGAAAGACCGCAGGTACTAAAAAAAATACCACCCCGGGGTGGGGTGGTATCTTCATCTTAAACCGAAGCATCCTCGATCTTTACTGAATCTCAATAAGCCTGGAATTGGGCGTTTTCACTTCATTTACTATCGGTATGTTCACCGTCAAAACACCGTTTTCAACCTTGGCCGATATCTGATCCTTCTCCACGTTGTCCGGCAGGATCATGGTACGCTGGAACTGGGTGTAAGTGAACTCACGACGCAGGTAGGTACCCTTTTTGTCATTTTCTTCCGATTCACTTTTCTTCTCGAATGAGATTACCAGGTTGTTCTCTTCATCAATTCTTACATTGCAATCTTCCTTGGTCATGCCGGGAGCAGCAACCTCTACCAGAAAACCGTTTTCGTTTTGCTGGATGTTGATTGCCGGTACCGACCGGCTGTTGCTGGGTGTCCATTCATTGCCGAAAAAATCATTGAATACGCTCGGCAGCCAGTTGTTTGTACGTCTGATAATTGTCATAATTGTACCCTTTCTTTCGTTATTTGTTTTGTTTTACATTCATTGTTTATGCTCACATAAATGATATGGCAAATGATATGCCGATGCAAATTATGAACTGAAAAGGCATTAAAAACAGACAAAATGACGCATTAATGGGTTAAAAAGCTCTTTCTAAGCTTGTATATGCGACAAAATGGCAGCTTGTCTTATTTTTTTGGAAATTGTTATTCGAGAATCCGGTAACTCTTTTTTCCGTAGTGTTTTTTACCATATCGGTCGGTGGCACGTACTTCTATCTGGTGTTCACCGGGGGAGAGGTCTGTTTTGATGGCA
>JAAZLV010000400.1 GCA_012799155.1 Bacteroidales bacterium
GGAGGTAAGGCCTATCCTCTTCCTTCTTCCTACAGCAGAGTAACCACCAATGGAGAGACCGGCGAAGTTGAGATAATCGCTCTCGTGTAAATCGGTCACGATAAAATGAATCTCATCTCCCGGATCGACCACAACCTCAGCGGCGTCACCAGATGTGTGGTGGAAGATGTACTTGATGCCTATTCCATACTGATCCTTAATCAGGTAATGGATGTCACCGTTCAAATTTTTGGCACGTCGAAGTGACTGGTAGAGCTGATCAGTCTTGGCGGTGGTGATCACTCCCTCAATCTCAGAGCCGCTTTCAGCAAAGAGAACACCTACCCCTCCCGATGCAGAAAAACGAAGAGTGGGGGTGCGCATCGCCACTTGCGCTGTGGCAACAACAATCGTCATCCACAGCAACACTGTAAACCATAATTTTTGATTCATGAATCGTACGCATTATATTCAGAGATTGGCCTCTTTCATTCTTTCTGCATTCTCACTGATCATCAGTTGGTCTATTACCCCCTGGATATCGCCTTCCATGAAGGCGGAGAGGTTGTAGAGGGTATAATTGATGCGGTGGTCGGTAATACGTCCCTGAGGATAATTGTAGGTGCGGATCTTCGCGGAGCGGTCGCCTGTGGAGACCATTGTTTTGCGGCGCGAAGCGATGTCACCCTGTCGTTTGGAGAGCTCGATGTCATAGAGCTTGGTACGCAGCATCTGCATGGCCAGCTCTCTGTTCTGGAGCTGTGAACGGGCTTGCTGGCAGACCACCACGATGCCGCTGGGCCTGTGGGTAAGCTGTACCTTTGTCTCCACCTTGTTGACGTTCTGCCCCCCCGCACCACTGGAGCGGGCTGTATGGAAATCGATATCGGCAGGATTGAGCTCCAGGTCGAACTCCTCCGCTTCAGGCAGTACCGCAACGGTGGCTGCCGAGGTATGTACCCGTCCTTGTGTCTCTGTTTGAGGCACCCGCTGTACGCGGTGAACGCCCGATTCATATTTGAGGGTACCATACACATCGCTGCCGGTGACGGTGAAGATAATCTCCTTGAACCCTCCGGAAGTGCCCTCAGTGAGGCTGGAAACCTCACACTTCCACCCTTTGTTTTCACAATATTTGGTGTACATCTTGAAGAGATCACCGGCGAAGATGGCTGCCTCGTCGCCACCGGTACCACCACGGATCTCCATAATCACATTCTTGGCATCTTCGGGGTCAGCCGGTATCAGTAGTAGTTTGATTTGCTCCTCCAGTGCCGGAAGCATCTCCGTGTTGGCAGACAACTCCTCGTTGGCCATTTGTCGCAGGTCACTGTCCGACTCACTGTCAAGAATTTGACGTGCCTCCTCAATTTCGTCGAGGGCTCTCTTGTAGCGGTTGCGCACCTCCACGATTTTCTGCAGGTCGCTGTACTCCTTGTTGAGTTTCACGAAGCGGTTCATATCGGCAATCACCGAAGGATCAGTGATCAGTGTAGAGACCTCCTCGAAACGGGCCACCAGGTGTTGCAGCTTGTCGAGCAATGAATGATCTGACATATGTTTTTATTTCTTTCTCCTTGGGATGCCTTCTCAGTAGACAAAGCGGCCCTTATCACTTTCTATTACCAGTTCTCTATTCTCCGAGGAATCTACATACCCCACGATCTGTGCATCGATCTGGAAGGAGCGGGAGATATCTATCACCTGTTGTGCATATGTTTCAGGCAGGTAGATCTCCATCCTGTGTCCCATGTTGAACACCTTGTACATCTCATTCCAACTGGTTCCGGAGTGTTGCTGAATCAGTTCGAACAGGGGTGGTATCGGAAAGAGATTGTTTTTCATCACTTTAAGTCCTTCACCCAGGAAATGGAGTATCTTTGTCTGAGCACCACCGGAACAATGCACCATTCCGTGAATTTCGTCTTTTAATGTTTTGATAATCTGAGATATAACTGGCGCGTAGGTGCGGGTGGGGGAGAGTACCAGTTTGCCTGCATCGATGCCTAGTCCTTCAATTGCATCGGTTAGACGCATGCCTCCCGAGTAGACCAGATCGGAAGGAATTGAATTGTCATAGCTCTCCGGATATTTCTGTGCCAGATAATTGGCGAAAAGATCGTGACGGGCGGATGTGAGACCGTTACTACCCATACCGCCGTTGTAGGATGTCTCATAGGTTGCTTGTCCCGATGAGGAGAGTCCAACAATCACGTCACCTGCCTGAATGTTGGCATTGTCGATTACGTCCGAACGTTTCATGCGGCAGCTCACGGTGCTGTCCACGATGATGGTGCGCACCAGGTCTCCCACATCAGCCGTCTCACCGCCGGTGGGATAGATATGCACTCCCAGAGAGGCAAGATCTTCACATAATTCATTGGTACCATTGATGATGGCAGCGATCACTTCACCGGGAATCAGTTTTTTGTTGCGCCCAATGGTAGATGACAACAGGATGTTGTCAGTGGCCCCCACACAGAGCAGGTCATCCACGTTCATGATCAGTGCATCCTGCGCGATTCCTTTCCAGACTGACAAATCACCGGTTTCACGCCAATAGATGTAAGCCAGTGACGATTTGGTGCCGGCTCCATCGGCATGCATGATGTTGCAGTAAGCAGGGTCATTTCCCAGATAATCGGGTACTATTTTGCAGAATGCTTTCGGATAAAGTCCTTTGTCGATATTTTTGATCGCGTTGTGGACATCTTCCTTGGAGGCGGATACACCACGCTGATCGTAACGTTGATTGCTCATCAGATGCTTCTTTCTTATGTTTGTGCAAAGATAATAAATATAGCGTTGCTGTGAGAGCTTCAATGCATTTTATGGAGCTATTAAAAAGTGAGTTTA
>JAAZLV010000401.1 GCA_012799155.1 Bacteroidales bacterium
GAAACCCCTTCCCATGTGATGCCGGTATGCTGTATTCCCCTTAGATAGCTAAGGCGAATCAACTGCCGCTCACTGTAGTGGGAGAGCACACCGTAGAAGTTGGTATGGTTCACAGTGCCGTTGCGTACGTAGCCCTCGCCCAGCACACGTGAGAATCGGGCATCGAACGAGAGGCCTCCCTCTCTGATTCCCGTGCCGGCAGCAATAGAGGATGAGTAAGTGCCATAGCTGCCCACAGCAGTAGATGCTTCACCGTAAGCATCGGAGCGTGCGCCGGCAGTCCTGAGTGAGATGCTGGCGCCAAAAGCGCCGGCACCGTTGGTGGAGGTGCCTACACCGCGTTGTATCTGTATGCTCTGTAGTGAATTGGAGAGGTCAGGCAGGTTCACCCAGTAGACCTCCTGGCTCTCCGGGTTGTTGAGTGGCATGCCGTTGAGTGTTACATTGATGCGGGTGGCATCGGTACCACGAATACGGAAATAGGTATTGCCCACACCCAGCCCGTCTTCCGTGAAAGCCACCAGTGAGGGAGTGGACTGCAGGATGGAGGGGATGTTGCGTGCCGCGTTCTCCTTGCGGATATCCGCTGCGGTGAGGTTGCTGTATGTGACCGGTGTCTGTGAACCGGCACGCGTCCCGGTGACAATCACCTCCTCCAGTCGAATGTTGTTGATCGTATCGCCCGGCGTGGCATCTGCCTTGGCCGCAAGTTGAAAGAGAGATGCTGAGAAGAGTGTCAGCAGAATTGAAAAGATAACCTTTTTCATTTTACCTGTGTTTTTTTGTGTTGGACAAATCATGTTGACTTTGTTCAACGGTGTGAGTGAAATAAAAAAGGGGATTTATGAAAGATGGATACCTATGAAAGAGCCTACGGGATGTCTGCTGCTTTCTTTCCCTCCGCCGGCATTATCCGGATCAGGTGATATGGGTATAATCTCAGCCCGTCATCTGGGCACCCCTGTTGTTCGAAGAAACAAAGTTAGAACCTTTTTGTTCAAAATTGTCCACTCTACCGCAAAAAATCAGGGCAAATGCTGTTTTCTGTCGATTTATTTGTAATTTCGTTTGTGGTTAAACGGTTCAATCAAAGTGGATCTTACGGTATATGAGTGACGAAGAGAAAATGATAGCTGAAGAGCAGATGATTGAAATGGAGTTCCAGGGACTCCTGGAGGATTATCTCAATTCGAATCACCGACGCAAGGTGGACATCATTACGCGCGCCTACAACATGGCAAAGGAGGCACATAAAGGGGCACGCCGTCGTTCCGGTGAACCCTACATCATGCATCCCTTAGCCGTGGCCCGTATCGTTTCCAAGGAGATGGGGCTCGGTTCCACTTCCATCTCAGCCTCATTGCTACACGATGTGGTGGAAGACACGGACTACAGCACGGAGGATATTCGTGCCCTCTTCGGTGATAAGATTGCCCAAATTGTGGATGGCCTCACAAAGATATCACAAGGCATGTTTGGTGAGAATGTATCGGCACAGGCTGAAAACTTCCGCAAGCTGCTGCTCACTATGTCTGACGACATCCGTGTGATCCTGATCAAGATTGCTGACCGGCTGCATAACATGCGTACTCTCTCTTCGATGAGTCCCACGAAGCAATTCAAAATTACCGGTGAAACACTTTACATCTATGCTCCTCTGGCACACAGACTGGGTCTTTTTGCCATTAAAACCGAACTGGAAGAGCTCTGTTTCCGGTATGAACATCCTGAGGTGTATGCTGATCTGAAAGCTAAAATTGCCGAGACTGCCCCCGAACGAAACAAGATTTACGAGAATTTTGCCGTCCCGGTAATCCCGGTGCTTGACAAGATGGGGATTCAATATGAGATGCGTGCCCGCGTCAAATCGGTCTACTCTATCTGGAACAAGATGCAGAACAAGGGAATCAGCTTCAACGAAGTGTACGACCTGTTTGCAGTGCGCATCATCTTTGAGGTGCACCCCGGTATGGACGAGAAGAAGCAGTGCTGGGACATTTACTCGGCCATTACCGATATCTACAAGCTGCGTCCGGACCGTATCCGTGACTGGGTGAGTCACCCAAAGGCCAATGGTTACCAGGCTCTGCACCTCACTGTGATGGGTCCCGATGGTAAATGGATTGAGATCCAGATTCGCAGCCGCCGCATGGATGACATTGCTGAGAAAGGATTTGCTGCACATTGGAAGTATAAGGAGAGCCGCATTGAAGAGGATAATGAACTGGAAAAATGGCTTAAGACCATCCAGGAGATACTCTCCAACCCCAATCCCAATGCGATCGATTTCCTCGATACCGTGAAGATGAACCTCTTCTCGTCGGAAATATTCGTGTTTACCCCCAAGGGTGAGATCAAGACACTTCCTCAGGGTGCTACGGCACTCGATTTCGCATACATCATCCACACCCGCATTGGTGATCACTGCCTGGGTGCCAAGGTGAACCACACACTGGTACCCTTAAGCCAGAAGTTGCGCAGTGGTGACCAGGTGGAGATTCTCACCTCCCAATCGGTCAACCCCCAGCCGGAGTGGCTCAACTTCGTCACTACCGCCAAGGCACGTACCAAGATAGAAGCTTCGCTGCGACGTCAGCGGCGCCGCATCGTAGAGAAGGGAAAGAACATGCTGGATGAACTGTTCAACAATGAACCGATCGACAACACCCTCTTCAATAAGATTCTCCACTCCTACAAGTCGGAGAACAAAGAAGATCTATACTACATGATCGGAAACGGTGAATTGACCCTTCCGCTGCAGAAAGAGGCATTCTTCAAATTGAAACCGGTTCCGCAGAAACAAGACAACCTCTTTGTCCGCTATGTGAAGCAGGCAATGAATGCCATCAAGAAGTCCCCCCAGGTACCTGAGAAGGTGAC
>JAAZLV010000402.1 GCA_012799155.1 Bacteroidales bacterium
CGGTAATACTCCGTCTTCTCTTCCGACATGGGGAAAGATGCCTGGTACCTGAATGGTTTTGTTGCCATAGATGAAATGCTTCTGTTTTATCTGATTATAATTTGGTTTTTACATAAAAAGACAAAAATACAAAGAAAAAACGGCTCCCGAAAACGGGAGAGAGACAAACATTGCCAACAATTTATAATTTCAGAGTGTGGCCGGTTGCAGTTGTGCAACCTTTTCTTCCATACCGGCTACGTGATTACCCCTGTGGACAGGTCATCTCGTCTGGCCGTACCCAGCGGTCGAACTCCTCAGCTGTCACATAGCCCAGCCGCACCGCCTCCTCCTTCAGCGTGGTGCCGTTGCGGTGTGCCGCATTGGCTATCTCGGCCGCCTTGTAGTAACCGATGTGGGGATTGAGCGCCGTGACCAGCATCAGCGAGTTGTTCAGCAGTTCCTGAATACGCGGAAGATTAGGCTCGATACCGGAGGCGCAATGCTGCTCGAATGAGAGGGCAGCATCGCCCAGCAGGCGGGCGCTCTCCAGAAAGGCAGCAGCCATTACAGGCTTGAAGACATTCAACTCAAAGTGACCCTGCATGCCGCCCACGGTGATGGCTGCATCGTTGCCGATCACCCGTGCGCAAACCATAGTGAGCGCTTCTGCCTGCGTGGGGTTTACCTTCCCCGGCATGATGGAGGAGCCCGGCTCATTGGCGGGAATGATCAGTTCGCCGATGCCGCTGCGGGGACCGGAAGCCAGCAGGCGGATGTCGTTGGCAATCTTGTTGAGTGCTACCGCCAGCTGCTTCAGTGCTCCGTGTGACTCCACCAGTGCATCGTGTGCGGCAAGCGCCTCGAACTTGTTGGGTGCTGTAACGAAGGGCAGTCCGGTGAAGGCGGCAATGTAGCGGGCAACCGCCTCATCGTAACCACGAGGAGTGTTGAGCCCTGTGCCCACGGCGGTGCCACCCAGTGCCAGTTCGGCGAGGTGCGGCAGTGTGTGCTCAACGGCTCGGATGCCATAGTCGAGCTGTGCGGCATAACCGCTGAACTCCTGCCCCAAAGTGAGTGGGGTGGCATCCATCAGGTGGGTGCGCCCGATCTTCACCACCTCGGCCATCTCCTCCGCCTTGGCAGACAGCGTTTGCTGCAGGCGGCGCAACCCCGGAAGGGTCACCTCGGTGATCATTTTGTACCCGGCGATGTGCATGGCTGTGGGGAAGGTGTCGTTGGAAGATTGCGACCGGTTCACATCATCGTTGGGCTGCAGAGTCTTCTCTCCCTCTCCCACCCGCTTGCCCGCCAGCTGGTGGGCACGGTTGGCGATCACCTCGTTCACGTTCATGTTGCTCTGGGTGCCCGATCCGGTCTGCCATATCACCAGCGGGAACTGGTCGTCATGCTGCCCCTCCAGGATCTCATCACACACCCGTGCGATCAGGTCACGCTTCTCCCTGGAGAGCACCCCCAGCTCATTGTTGGCATAGGCGGCCCCCTTCTTGAGATAAGCAAAGCCACGGATGATTTCTCGTGGCATAGATGCCGGCGCCCCGATGCGAAAGTTGTTGCGCGATCGTTCTGTCTGAGGCCCCCAGAGCTTGTCAGCCGGCACCTTCACCTCGCCCAGGGTATCTTTTTCAATTCTGTAGTTCATATTTGCTCAATATTAAGTAACAGTTCTGTTACTGATTGTTGCGATTTCCTCAAAGATAAAAAGAATATACGAAATGTTATTATTTATAACTGATATAAATAATTCCTCCGGAAATGGCTATATTTGCGGTTCGAAAAAAGAACTGAACAAAAAGATGCGTCTTTCAGAACTTAAAACAGGACAAAAAGCCTACATTACCAGGGTGAATGGCAACGGCGCTTTCCGCAAGCGGATCCTCGAGATGGGATTCGTTAGGGGGGAGGAGGTACGTTCCATCCTGAATGCCCCGCTGAAGGATCCCATCAAATATGAGATCATGGAGTACGAGGTATCCCTGCGCCGCAGCGAAGCGGTGATGGTGGAGGTATCGGTACTGGCCTCGGACGCACTTGCAAGAACAGATGATGATGGAATGCTCACAGAAGTGGAGCAATCGCAGAACGGATACCATCCGGCATATACACACAACGGAAACAACAACGGCAGCCACCACACCGAGAAGAACATCCGGGTAGCAATGATAGGCAATCCCAATGCGGGGAAGACCTCCATTTTCAACCTCGCCTCGGGAGCACACGAGCATGTGGGCAACTACAGCGGTGTCACCGTCAACTCGAAGGAGGGAACGCTGACACATCAAGGATACACCTTCACACTGACCGACCTGCCCGGTACCTACTCGCTTTCCGCTTATACCCCCGAAGAGCTCTTCGTGCGCAAGCATATCCTGGAAGAGAAACCGGACGTGATCATCAACGTGGTCTCCGCCTCAGCGCTGGAGCGCAACCTCTACCTCACCACCGAGCTGATCGACCTGGAGGTGCCGGTAGTGATCGCCCTCAACATGTACGACGAGCTGGAACAGAGCGGTCGCACCTTCGACCATAAGACCTTCTCCGAACTGATCAACACACCGATGGTGCCTACGGTCGGTAAAAGAGGTGAAGGGATCCCACAACTGCTGGAGGAGGTGATTGCGGTGTACCGGCAAAAAGAGTACAGGTATGTGCAGATACCCTATGGACGGGTGCCGGAGAAATCGATCGCCATCATGGAGCGGGAGCTGTCGGTTACAGAAGCAACGCGTTGGAAAGTACCGCTTCGCTACCTCAGCATCAAGTTGCTGGAGGGGGACAAGGATGTGGAGCGACAGGTGAGACAACTGCGTGAGCAGGAGAAGATCCTGGCACGGCGCGACAAGGAGCGGGCATATATGGAGAAGCTGCTGCGGGAAGATCCGGAGTCGGCTTTTACCAACGCCCGTTACGGCTTCATCGCCGGGGGATTGAAAGAGACCCTGAGCGAGAAGACCCAGTTCGCCGACAGTACCAAACTGATAGACACCCTGGTGACGCACAAGTACCTGGGCTTCCCCCTCTTCTTCGTATTTCTTTGGTTGATGTTCGAGGCCACCTTCCGGCTGGGGGGCTATCCCATGGCAGCCATCGAATGGTTGGTGGAGCAACTGGGCAACCTGGTAAGAGGAAACATGGCAGAGGGACCACTCAAAGACCTGATCGTGGACGGCGTTATCGGCGGCGTGGGAGGCGTGATCGTCTTCCTTCCCAACATCGTGATCCTCTACCTCTTCATCGCCTTCATGGAGGACTCGGGCTACATGGCCCGGGCCGCCTTCATCATGGACAAGGTGATGCACCGCATAGGCCTCCACGGCAAGTCGTTCATACCCCTCATCATGGGTTTCGGCTGCAACGTGCCGGCCATCATGGCCACCCGCACCATCGAGAGCCGCAGCAGCCGTATGATCACCATGTTCATCGTCCCCTTCATGTCCTGCAGCGCCCGCCTGCCGGTATACATCCTCTTTGTGAGTGCCTTCTTCCCTTCGAGCGGGAGCCTCATCCTGTTGGGACTATACGCCTTCGGCATACTGATTGCGGCTCTCACGGCGCGGCTCTTCCGTGACACCCTTTTCAAGGAGGAGGAGACCCCCTTCGTGATGGAGCTGCCCCCCTACCGCATGCC
>JAAZLV010000069.1 GCA_012799155.1 Bacteroidales bacterium
CCGCGCCAAAGCATCTCTTTGGGATTCACACCTGCGGGGAGGTTTTCGATTGTACTGCTGTTTTCATACCATTTGTTGCCATTCGGATCAATCTCTGCAATCGGGTTGCTTCCCAATCCGTTCAACACTACTGCCATCATGTTGGCAGCTTCTTCCCATGTCACATCGGTTCCAGCTTCATAGGCAGGACTGGCTGCCAACAGGGCGGCCTGTGCACGTACTGCCTTGGCGATACGGGCGCTCATGCGGTTTTTGGCATTGTCACCGAACACGCGTGAATATTGACCTGCTGTAACGCCCAGAGAGCGATATTTTGCCGGCACCTGACTGTCGTCTTCAATTACTCCGTAATCTTCCGGCAGAAGCATCAATGCTGAATCAACATCGGCATAAAGATGCTCAATACACTCCTGGAAGGTGTTGCGCGGCAGGTTGAATTCTGAGCTGAGATCTTCCGGTTCGGTGATGATGGGAATACCCAGTAACTGTCCGTCGTCTGTCCAACCTCCATGATTGAGCAGGAGATGGTACATGTAAAGGGCACGCATACCGAATGCATCGCCTTTCATACGATCTCTGAACATGTCTGCAACCAGCGGGTCATTGGCCCAACTTACCTCATCGGCAATGTCAAGGAACTGATTCAGATATTGCCAGGAGGCGCGCAGGTACTGCCATTGGTCCATAGGATTGTTGTTGGCTCTCCATGAGCCGGTAGCCATCTGGAGATGCCCGTTGTTAGGGTTGTTTGAAACCGCATCGTCGGTAGCCACATCACTAAAAGACCAGGAACCCACAGGGTTACTGATGTAGGCGTGACCCAGCAATCCGGTAGCCCAACCCGGCATATTGTACAAGTCACTGTTGTCCTTGTGATTCTCGATCGCAGGCTCGAACATGTCCTGACATCCTGTCTGGACAAAGATGAGCGCAACAAACAGTGCGATGATCGATATTTTGTTTCTATTCTTCATGATTGAATTTTTTATCTGATGATGAGATTAAAATGTGCCTCTGACACCGAAGTTGTAAAAACGTGTCTGTGGCGCACTTCCTACATTCATTTCAAAATGTTTGCGTTCCTTTGAGATGGTTAACAGGTTGTAACCACTCACGTAAAGGCTGATGCCTTTGACAAACGTTCCCTGCAACGCTGTTTCCGGTATGTCGTATGTCAGCTGTACCTGCGAAAGGTTCAGACGATCAGAATCATACATCCAGAAATCGGAACTGCGGAAGTTGTTGGCTCCATTGGTGGTGGTGAGTCGTGGATAAGTTGCCGTATCCTTTGTTTCCTCTGTCCAGCGGTTGCGAACAATCTCCGAGTATTTGTTGTCGCTGCGCACCCAGTAATATGAGTTGTCTTTCATTCCATTTCCACCATAGAAACCATCGGCCATGGCGAAGAATGTAAATTGGCGCCACTTGGCAGTGAAGTTGAGTCCCAGTCGGAAAGGTGTATCCCAGCGGCCCAGGAACACTTCGTCGTTGGAGTCGATGATACCGTCACCGTTTTGGTCCTTGTACTTGATGTCACCCGGACGTGTTTCACCAAATTGCTGCTCCGGTGATGCATCGATATCGGCCTGATCGTTGAAGAAACCAAGATTTTGCAGACCCCAGAGTGCGTTCAGTGGTTGGCCAATTCTGGTTTGATAGTCAAACTCATAGCTTTCGTCACGTTTGGCAGCCTTGCTGGAGGAGTACATCCCATTGACACCGAAGGTCAGGTCTACTTCACTCACTTTCTTGTTCAGATAGAGGCTGAAATCAAAGCCTGAGCGATCATCAACATTGTAGTTTACAAAGGGGATGATGGAAGAGGTAGGATAACCCACCTGGGTGAAATAGATCGGATAAAGGGAGTTTACCCGTGCAAGGTCACCATCCATCTTTCCTGCGAAGTAATTGACATCGAATGTCAGCAACTGATTCCAAAGTGATCCGCGGAGACCCAAGTTGACTTCCTTTCTCTTTACAAAGGTCATGTTGGGATTTTCACCACGCTGGAACTCGGTAGCGGCTTCACCTCCAAGGTCTGCCCAGGAGTACCATCCACCACGTTGCAGAATTGATTTATAGATGAAATACCCCATCTCGTTGCCATCTGCAGTGATGTCCATATCTTGGTTGACAATACCCGCAGAAGCGGTCAGCATCAGGTCGTCGAAAGCGCTGTCACCGAAGAAATCCTCCTTCACCGGACGCCATCCGAGTGTGATGGTGGGTGAAAATCCAAGTCTGTTTCCTTCCGGCAATTTGGCGGAGTAGGGAAGCGCAGAACTGAAGTCAACGTAATATTTCTGCTGGAAGTTGTAGGAAGCCTGCAATCCCAGGTTCACGTTGGTCAATCGGTGATACTGTCCGCTCTGCTGACGCTGCCAGGCATTGGCAACAAACATGGCAAACACGTTGTGGTCACTGTCGAAGGTGCGGGTGTAGTCAAACTGAGCCGCCATGTTGTAGGTGTAGCGATAGGCTGAGTTGCTGATGTTTTCATTTCCGGACTTCCTGTCGGTACCATACTGAGTGACACTTGCAATCATGTCGCTGCCGGCATAATTGGTCCAGACCGGTGCAAAACTAGCGTACTCATTTGAGTATCCCTGGTTGTAGGTCGATGCATAGTCAATACCATATTTCGCACGCATGTGCAATCCCTCGAGCAGTGATCGCAGGTTGAGGTCGAAACGGGTATTGAACTGGAACTGACGGCTCACGAACTTGTCATCACCGGCTGCATAGGAATCGGCAATCGGGTTGGTGGGATTCAACTGTGTACCCCCCAGGAAATATTGTCCGTCGATCAGGTTGTTACTGGTGTTGATGGTGTTCCATGAAGGGATGTCATTTTCTTCCAGGTAGCTGAGCGGAATCAGCGGTGCCACACGGTTGGGACGCAGGGTGGCCGCATTCGACCACCAGTCACCCCTGGCGGTATAGGAGTCATAGAATGTGACATTCGCATCGGCCTGCACTTTCAGGAAGTCTGTTACATTCACGTCAAGGTTACCGCGCACGAACATGCGACTGGTATAGTTGTCCTTGCTGTTGCCCACTTTGAGCAATGAGTTTTCACGATAGTAACCAGTAGTGGTATAATATTTCACACGTTGGTTCCCACCCGAAATTTCAGCGATTGCCTCCGACCTGTTGTATGCCTTGCGGAGATAGTCTGATGAGTACATGTCAAGATCCGGATAGCGATAGGGATTATCACCAGAAGCGGTTCTGTAGATGTCCTCAATACTGAAACTGGGATCCAGATTGTCGTTCACACGTGCCTCGTTGTAGAGTGTCATGTATTCAGCCGATCCCAGATATTTAGGAAAGGATTTGGGAGTGTGAATACCGCTGTTAGCCCGTACACGGATGCTGGGATCACCTATCTTTCCACGCTTGGTGGTGATCTGAATCACTCCTTTTGCAGCACGGCTACCATAGAGTACTACCGCTGCCGGTCCTTTCAGCACGGTGATCTGTTGAATCTCAGTAGGAAGAACGTTGTTGGCATCACGAACCATGCCGTCAATAACCACCAGGTACTCATCCATTCCCCAGATGTTTCCGTTCACACCACCAATCAAGTTTTCTACGAAGTTCAAGCTATAGGTAGTATAGGCTTTTTCTGTCATCTCTTCCACATCGATGACCGAAACACCACCCAGGAGGTCCTGTTTGTCCATGGTGCGGAATGCAACCTCCACTCTCTTGTGCAGTGTATCGTTTTCCAATGTCATTTCATCTGTATACCCTAACTGGGCTACAGCCTGCAGTGCATTGAAAACAAAACCGATACAAATTGCGAGACCAATATATCTTTGTTTCATCTTACTCTTTTTTAATTTTCAGTTTGTTACCAACCGGGATTTTGGTAAAACTCCGGATACATGCTGACATCATCTGTGTTGAAGGGCAGCCAGTAATGTTTACTGGTGAGGTTGCGTGTCTGAATCACCTCTTCATCCCAATTCAGTACGGCATTCTCTTTCGGATCTGCTTTCGGATCCAGTTCAGATGCCCTGTCGAAATGTTGTCTGGTTTTAATATTGTAGGGATATTCGGTAAGAAGCAGCCAACGACGCAGGTCATTGAAGCGGTGACCCTCAAATGCCAGTTCTACCGCTCTTTCACGTCGCAGTTCGCCCATGAACCCTTCCAGGTTGTTGGCATACTTGTCAGCCAATGGGTCAACACCGGCACGCTCACGGATGGTGTTCAATGCTTCTACGGCATTCTTGGAGAAATTGGAAGATTTCCCTGAGGGAGATCCGTAACCCTGTGCAGCTGCCTCGGCATACATCAGGTATACATCGGCCAAACGTACCCATGTCAGATGGAAGTGAGTGGAGTAGCTGTAGCCGTAGGTGAGGTCCCACTTGTTGGCTCCAAGAGGAATGAACTTATAGTTCAGGTAACCGGTACGGCTTACGGTACGGGGGTCATTTACATAGTTCCCTCCGGTATAGAGATTGGCATAGCGCCACACTTCGTCTGTCGGGTTGGTAATGGTTCCTGAAACCACTTTCACTCCATCATAGATGATGTCGTTGTAGAAACG
>JAAZLV010000403.1 GCA_012799155.1 Bacteroidales bacterium
CCGACCAGGTGAAGAATGAGTTCCTGAAAGTGATGGACATCATCTTCATCATCTTCAAGGCACTCGATTTTGAGAATTTTGAGGCACAGATCTCCTTGCGTGATCCGGAGAACAAAGAGAAATACATTGGCTCCGACGAGAACTGGGAAAAAGCAGAAAGAGCCATCGTGGAGGCTTGTGAGGAGAAAGGGTTGAAAGCCCGTGTGGAACTGGGCGAAGCAGCCTTCTACGGCCCTAAGCTCGACTTCATGGTGAAAGACGCACTGGGACGTCGCTGGCAGCTGGGCACCATTCAGGTAGATTACAACCTGCCCGAGCGGTTCGAGCTGGAGTACACCGGTGCCGACAACCAGAAGCATCGTCCCGTGATGATTCACCGTGCCCCCTTCGGTTCCATGGAGCGGTTCGTGGCAGTGCTTATCGAGCACACTGCCGGCAAGTTCCCCCTCTGGCTGGCTCCCACTCAGGCGGTGATCCTGCCGGTGAGCGAGAAGTTCAATGATTATGCCCGCAGCGTGGTGAAGGAGCTGAAACGGTTCGACATCCGCGCAGAAGTGGACGACCGCAACGAGAAAGTGGGTCGCAAGATCCGTGACAACGAGCTGAAACGCATTCCCTATCTACTGATCGTTGGAGAGAAAGAGGCAGAAAATGAAGAGGTTTCAGTCAGAAAACAGGGCGGGATTGATCAGGGTTCCATAAAATTGCGTACATTTGCCGAAGAGATGGCCGGTGAAGTGGAGAAGATGATGAATCCACCGCTTGGTCTGATTTGAACTTTGTAACATTTCAATTTTACAATAGATATTTCAATTTAAGAGAAAAACAATCACATCACTGAATGAGAAAAGACTCCAAAGACCAACACCGGATCAATGAACGGATCCGGGTACCTGAAGTCCGGTTAGTAGGCGACAACGTGGAAGAAGGGATCTATCCCACCCGTGAGGCATTGAAGATTGCCCAAGAGAAGGACCTGGACCTCGTTGAAATTGCCCCCACGGCCAAACCCCCTGTATGCAGGATCATCGATTACAAGAAATTTGTCTATCAACAGAAGAAGAAGATGAAGGAACAGAAAGCCAAGGCAGTGAAAGTGACTGTCAAGGAGATCCGCTTTGGACCGCAGACAGATGATCACGATTACAACTTCAAACTCAAGCATGCGATCAACTTCCTGGGTGAAGGCTCTAAAGTGAAGGCTTATGTCTTCTTCAGGGGACGCTCCATCCTCTTCAAAGAACAGGGTGAGGTGTTGCTGCTTCGTTTTGCGAACGACCTTGAGGAACATGCCAAAGTGGAGCACATGCCCATTATGGAAGGTAAGCGCATGTCGATCATGCTCTCCCCCAAGAAGGGTGTTTCCGCTCCCAAGAAGGAGAACAAAGAGAAGAAAGAGGAGAAGGCCGACTGAAAAAGAGGTCTGTATGATCTATCCGAAGAGATTGAGCCGGTAAATTCTCTCACCGGCTCTTCTTGTCTCTCTTCGGTTTCTTTTCACGGGATTTTGAGACGGGTATATGCATAAAGTTTGTCTGTTTTGACAAATAAGGTTTGCATAACCCAAATATTATCATTACTTTTGCACACTTTTTCGCTTAAACGCGGAAAGAAAGACAATTATACAATCATTAATTCGAGGACAGCAAAATGCCAAAAATGAAGACTAATTCCGGTGCCAAAAAGAGGTTCGCCCTTACCGGAACAGGAAAAATCAAGCGGAAGCATGCGTACAAAAGTCACATTTTGACGAAGAAGACCAAAAAGCAGAAGAGAAATCTGACTCACACAGGTCTTGTTCACAAATCTGACGTGAACAGTATCAAGACACTGCTCGCACTGAAATAACCTACGCAAAGGTTTCCGAAAAAAGATTTAGTAACAGGATGTACGCCCCAAAGAGCTCTGCCCGACAGAGACGCTATCATTCACAACAAGTAACATTATGCCAAGATCAGTCAATCATGTTGCATCACGCAACCGCAGAAAAAAAGTTCTGAAACTAACAAGAGGCTACATCGGTGCCCGCAAGAATGTGTGGACAGTAGCCAAGAACACGTGGGAAAAGGGTCTTACCTATGCCTATCGTGACCGCAAAAACAAGAAACGCAACTTCCGCGCACTGTGGATCCAGCGTATCAACGCCGCCGCCCGTGATAACGGTATGTCATATTCACGTCTGATGGGTGCGCTGCACAAACATGAAATTGAAATCAACCGCAAGGTGCTTGCCGACCTGGCAATGAACCATCCCGAAGCATTCAAGGCAATCGTGGACAAGGTGAAGTAACCTTCACCGGTTGACAACCCATAGAAAGGGAAAGACTCGCAAGGGTTTTTCCCTTTTTTTTGCTCCATGCTAGGCAATCACGATTGCTGTATGCGGATAAACAGCTTGTGTCATTTGCTTCACGATGGCTTCTATTCCTTTATTCTATCCTTATTGCATCCATATATCAACCTTAATAATTTTGGGAGTGGGTATAAGGAGGATATAAGGGGGGTATAAGGGTGCAATAAGGCTAGAGACACTGAGATCCCTGTCTTGTCTTACTTTTTGATTGCTCAAACCGTAAGTAAAAACAGGTCGATAAAACCTCTTTTGAATCAAGATGCATTTCTAGTTTGAGAAACTGCTTATCTTTGTACATATTTTTTCTGCAAGCAGGCAGCATATTCATTGACAAACGAAACATCAAGTCCAGGAGATATGAGAACTTATCCGGTAGAAGAGAAAGAGCGAATAGAGCAGATCATCCGCTCCTGCATGATTTGCTATGTGGGAATGGCGGACAAGGAGGGAAATCCCTATGTGTTGCCGATGAACTTCGGCTACGAGGAGGGGGTGATCTGGCTCCACTCCGCCCAGGAGGGACATTCCATTTCGATCCTGGAGGAGAACCCGAAAGTTTGTATCACCTTCTGCACCGACCCGAAGCTGGTGTGGCAGGATGAGGAGGTGGCCTGCAGCTACCGGATGTTGGCCGCCAGCATCGTTTGTCGTGGCAGGGTGGCGTTCGTGGAGGACGATGAGGTGAAGGTGAGGGCTCTTGACAGCACCATGCGTCAGTACTCCGGACACACTTTCAGTTATTCCGCACCCGCGGTGCGGAACGTGAAGATATGGAAAGTGGACGTGGAGCATCTCTCCGCACGAGAGTTTGGTGTCCCCAGCCGGAATTCAGCCAGGTACAAGGATCGGCAGCAATTCTGATGCTGCACCCTGTTTGCCTGTTTGGAACATTTTACCTACTCAGGCTGTTGTAACAGGTACAATTTAAAAAATCACATTTTTTTTTCCATTTAGATGAAGAAAGTATTCACCCTTTTTGCGGCAGCTCTTTTTTTGATGCACGTCGCTGCTGCAGAGCCTCAAGGCAAAGAAAAAGCAAAACCGATAGAACTGACCAAAACCGCTTTTCTGGAAAAAGTGTTCAACTATGAGGAGAACCCTCAGGAGTGGAAATACAACGGAGACAAACCGGCAATCGTCGACTTCTATGCAACCTGGTGCGGTCCCTGCCGCATCACTTCACCCATCCTGAAGGATCTCGCAGTCGAGTATGGTGAGGAGATCTACGTTTACAAGATTGACGTGGATCGTGAACCGGAACTGGCTGCCATGTTTGGTGTGCAGAGCATCCCCATGTTTCTCTTCATCCCCGTGAATGAGAATCCGCAGGTGGCGATGGGTGCCTTGCCGAAGGAGTCATTCAGGGAGGCAATCGATACCTTCCTGTTGAAGAAGGATGAGAAAACAGCCCTTTAACAATTTCTTATGATCACCAGCCTGCAGAATCCCTCCATCAAGCAGATCGTGAAGCTCTCCAAGAGCAGGGAGCGCCGCGAGCAACAACTCTTCGTGCTGGAGGGCGCCCGCGAGCTGTCGCTGGCTCTGCAGGCGGGATATGAGATCACTGAGGTTTATCTCTGCCGGGAGATGTTTGCCCAGAGCAAGTACCCGGATGTGCTGGAGAGCCTGCCCGCAGAGATCATCACTGAGATCTCTCCGGCCGTCTTTGCGAAAATTGCCTACAGGGAGAACTCCGACGGTCTGGTAACACTGGCCAAGCCCAAATCCCACAGACTGGAGGATATTGGCGTCAGTGAGAACCCTTTTCTTATTATCCTCGAATCGGTTGAAAAGCCCGGCAACCTCGGGGCGGTGCTCCGCACAGCCGATGCTGCTGCTGCCGATGCAGTGATTGTCTGTGATCCGCTGACCGACCTCTACAATCCCAACGTGATCCGTTCCG
Organism: Bacteroidales bacterium; assembly: GCA_012799155.1. Classification (GTDB taxonomy): domain Bacteria; phylum Bacteroidota; class Bacteroidia; order Bacteroidales; family Dysgonomonadaceae; genus Proteiniphilum. The sequence continues at coordinate 4,257 of JAAZLV010000403.1, forward strand.
GTGTGGGAGGGCTCTTTACTGTACCCACGGTGGTCTGCAGCTCCGAGGAGGCACTGCAATGGCTGAAAGAGCGTGGCATCAATATTTTTGCCGCGGAGCTCCAGGCGGCTGAATTTTATCAAAACATCGATTTCCGGAAGCCATCCGCCATCGTGATGGGTACCGAAGCGGAAGGATTGACCGATTTCTGGCTGCAGAATGCCACAAAGAGAATCAAGATCCCCATGC
>JAAZLV010000404.1 GCA_012799155.1 Bacteroidales bacterium
ATCATAAAAAGTGGTATTTTTGTACCCATGCAATCGAAGAGAGAAGATAACAAAAAAGCGTCATTCCTCGACAACCTGAACGAGGCACAGCGAGCCGCCGTGGAGTTTTGCGACGGCCCCTCGCTGGTGATCGCCGGCGCAGGCTCGGGAAAAACACGCGTACTCACCTATAAGATCGCCTGGCTCCTGGAGCAGGGTCTCCCACCCTACTACCTCCTGGCACTTACCTTCACCAACAAAGCAGCCAGGGAGATGAAGAGTCGTATTGCCGAGCTGGTGGGAGAGAAACAAGCACGCCGGCTATGGATGGGAACTTTCCACTCGATTTTCTCCCGCATCCTGCGCAACGAGGCAGAAGCGATCGGCTTCCAGTCCAATTTCACCATCTTCGATGCCTCCGACTCCAAGAACCTTGTCAAGCTGATCATACGGGAGATGGAGCTCGACGACAAGCAATACAAGCCCGGAAGCGTACACAACCAGATATCCAGGGCGAAAAACAGTCTGATCACCCCTGCCATGTATGCCGGCAACAGCGAATTGCTCGAATACGACCGACAGGCACACCGGCCGGCTATCAGTGAAATCTACAGTCGCTACCAGCAACGGTTACGGTCAGGAAACAGCATGGACTTCGACGACCTGCTGATGTATACCAACATTCTCTTCCGCGACCATGCAGAGATCCTGGAGCGCTACCGCAACCAATTTCAGTTCATCCTGGTGGATGAGTATCAGGATACAAACTTCGCACAACATCTCATCGTAAAACAACTGGCAGACAAACACCACCGTGTCTGCGTGGTGGGTGACGATGCCCAGAGCATCTACTCCTTCAGGGGTGCCAATATCGACAACATACTGAAGTTCAGATCCAACTATCCCGAGACGAAGATCTTCAAGCTGGAACAGAACTACCGTTCCACGCAGAACATCGTGAATGCCGCCAACAGTCTCATCAAGAAGAACAGCGAGCAAATCTTCAAGGAGGTTTTTTCCACCAACGACGTGGGGGAGAAGATCGAGGTGAAGAGTGCCTTCTCGGATTTCGAAGAGGGACTGATCGTCGCCAACAAGATCAACCGGATGCGGTTCGAGAAACATATCCCATACAGCGATTTCGCCATTCTCTACCGTACCAATGCTCAATCGCGTATCTTCGAAGAGTCGTTGCGCAAGAACAACATACCCTACCGAATCTATGGAGGCCTCTCTTTCTATCAGCGAAAAGAGATCAAGGATGTGATCAGCTACTTCCGGTTGATCGTCAATCCAAACGACGAGGAGGCATTCCGCCGCATCATTAACTACCCCTCCCGCGGCATTGGCGATGTGACGGTCAGTAAGATCTCCTATGCGGCAAGCCAACAACAGGTGAGTCTCTGGCAGGTTGTGGCCGCACCATCCGACTACTCACTGGATGTACATAGCGGTACGGCAAAGAAGATTGAAAAATTCCATGCTCTCATCAATGGATTCTTCGAACAGAACAAGAGCCTCAATGCTTTTGAACTGGCACAGGAGGTGATTCGCAAGAGCGGCATCGCTGCCGAAGCCTACGAGGACATGACCCCCGAGGGGATGAGCCGCACCCAGAACATACAGGAGCTGCTCAATGCCATGAGCGAGTTTGTGTCGACACGACAGGAACAGGGAGAGGAGCAGAACAGGCTGGTCGATTTTCTCTCGGAGGTCTCGCTGCTCACAGACCAGGACACCGACAGGGAGGCTGAGAATGAGAAGGTGACCCTCATGACGGTTCACTCTGCCAAGGGACTCGAGTTCAGCCATGTCTTCGTGGTGGGGATGGAAGAGGACCTCTTTCCCTCTTCGATGGCACGCTCAGAGATGCGGGGTCTGGAGGAGGAGCGACGTCTCTTCTATGTAGCCTTGACCCGCGCGAAGGAGTCATGCACCATCACCTATGCCAAAAGTCGCTTTCGAAACGGACAGACCAACCCGGCACGGGAGAGTCGTTTCCTTAAGGATATCGAACCCGCCTATCTAGATATGGACAAGCAGACTGTCTCCAGTGTGGCTCGCACAGTGGAGGCAGATGATTTCTGGGGATCGATGAGGGAACAACGAATGGAAAAAGAACGTACCTTCACCCCAACGAAAAAGGCAATTCCCTTGGAACAGACTAACTCAACCATCCCTCTCTCGAAAGAGGCAAAAGAGCTGCAGGAAGGGGATCTCATCGAGCATGAAAGGTTTGGACGAGGAGTGGTCACCACAATCGAAATGGGAGGCAGTGACCGACGCGCTTTCGTCGATTTTGAATCGGCCGGCAAGAAACAGCTACTGCTCAAATTTGCCCGCTTCACCATTGTAGGTCGGTCAGAGTAGGTTATTGTACCCTCGTATAAACAAGGGTAGCGTTACATATGAGGCCTTAAAGGCCTCATACTGCTGATTAAATATCCAGCAGTGCTTTCTCCCCGCTGCTGCCACTGAACAGCAGCTCAAGCGGATTCTCCAGCAATTGCTTTACCCGTACCAGGAAACCTACCGAATCCTTGCCGTCAATCACTCTGTGGTCGTACGACAACGCTACATACATCATCGGGCGGATCACTACTTGACCGTCTATGGCTACCGGCCGCTCCAGGATATTGTGCATTCCCAGGATGGCCGACTGTGGCGGATTGATGATCGGTGTCGACATCATCGAGCCGAAGACACCACCATTGGTCACGGTGAAGGTTCCACCGGTCATTTCGGGGATGGAAAGCTTGCCGTTGCGTGCCTTCTCAGCCACCTCGGCAATGGCTTTTTCAATCTCTGCCAGGGTGAGGCTCTCCACGTTACGGATCACCGGTACCATCAAACCCTTGGGTGCACTCACCGCCACTGAAATATCGGCATAATCGTATGTTACAAGATTCTCACCATCCATCATTGCATTCACGTTGGGATACTCACGCAAAGCAACAGCGCATGCCTTGAGGAAAAAGGACATCATCCCCAATTTGATGCCATGCTTCTCTACAAACTTGTTCTGATAACGCTTGCGAAGATCCATTATCGGCTTCATGTCGACCTCGTTGAAAGTGGTGAGCATGGCTGTATCATTCTTCACCGATACCAGACGCTCGCTCAGCTTGCG
>JAAZLV010000070.1 GCA_012799155.1 Bacteroidales bacterium
GAACAGGTGGATGCCTTCCTTTCCAAACTATTTTATCTCAGCATTGATACCGGCAAAGGGGAAGAGTACAGCGAGGTGAAAGTGAAGCTGGACAAGCTGAACAAGCAGTTCAATCTTGGCCAGAACTACATCTTTTATCTCTCCACCCCACCATCACTCTACACGACAATTCCAAAATTCCTGTATGGACATGGTCTCACCCTGCAACAGAAAGGGTTTCGCAGAATCATCATCGAGAAACCGTTCGGGCATGACCTGGAATCGGCAATCAACCTGAATGATGAATTGTTGGAGTTCTTCGAGGAGGATCAGATCTACCGCATCGACCATTATCTGGGGAAGGAGACGGTACAGAACCTGATGGTGACACGCTTTGCGAATGGCATCTATGAACCGCTGTGGAACCGCAACTTCATCCAGCACGTGGAGATCACCGCTGCCGAGAGCCTCGGCGTGGAGGACCGGGGAGGTTATTACGACCACTCGGGAGCACTGCGCGACATGATCCAGAACCACCTGTTGCAGATACTGTCGCTGGTAGCCATGGAACCTCCGGTCAAAATCACACCGGAAGATATCCGTTACGAGAAGCTGAAGGTGTTTCGTTCATTACGCCCCTTCAGTGAAGAGGATCTGAGAAAGAATGTGATCAGGGGCCAGTACACGGATGCAACCGTACGGGGCAAGCACTACAATGGCTACCGCGATGAAAAGAACGTAAAGGAGAACTCCCGCACCGAGACCTATGTCGCAATGAAGATCTTCATCGACAACTGGCGCTGGCAGGGTGTACCCTTCTATGTGCGCAGCGGGAAGAGGCTCCCCACAAGTGTCACGGAGGTGGTGATCCATTTCAGACCCTCACCCCAGGAGCTGTTCAAATCTTCCGACAATGCACCACACTCTGACAATCAGCTTATCCTGCGCATACAACCGGACGAGGGTATCCTGCTGAAGACAGGGATGAAGGTACCCGGCAGGGGGTTTGAAGTGAAATCGGTCAACATGGATTTTCACTATTCAGAGCTGAACGACCACTACATCCCCAGTGCCTATGAACGGCTGATACTGGATTGCATGACCGGCGACAACACCCTCTACATGAGCAGCGAAGCAGCAAAGGAGACCTGGCGGTTTGTTCAACCCGTGCTCGATTACTGGGAGCATGACAACGATGCCCCCTTGCACGGATACCCTGCCGGATCGTGGGGCCCCGATGTGGCGGACGAACTGATCGAGGGTAGTGAGAATACCTGGCGCTATCCCTGCAAGAATCTGGCAGAAGATGGTGTTTATTGTGAATTGTAAAAACGCCAAGAGGTTTTGGTAATTAAAAAAATAACGGGCTGTTAAGTGCTGAATACAAAAGGAATGAATATACAGATATTTGAAACAGGGGATGAGTTGAACCGCTCTTTCACAGAATGGATGAAAGAGGTGCTGACAGAAAAGGGAACCGTCACGATTGCCCTTTCAGGAGGCTCCACACCCAAATCACTGTTCGACTACTGGGCAGCACTTCCCGAAGGGGAGATCGACTGGAAAAGTGTGAAGTTTTTCTGGGGAGATGAGCGGTGTGTTCCACCGAGCCATGAGGAGAGCAACTTCAGGATGACCAAGGAGCATCTCTTCAATCGGATCACTGTTCCCAAAGAGAATATATTTCGAATTCATGGCGAAAACGACCCGTCGGAAGAGGCTCTCCGCTACGACTCATTGCTACAGAGGGAACTTGAATCAGAGAACTCAATTCCCACATTCGACATCGTGATGCTCGGCATGGGAGATGATGGGCATACCGCTTCCATCTTCCCCCATCAGATGGAGCTGTGGGAGAATGATTCCAATTGTGTCACCGCCACCCACCCTGTGAGCGGTCAACAGAGGGTAAGCCTTACCGGCAGGGTAATAAATAATGCCCGCAACGTTGCTTTTCTTGTCACTGGAAGCAACAAGGCCGACAAAGTGAAGGAGATCATCTCCAATCCTGAATTGGCAGAAAAAAAATATCCGGCTGCGCGGGTGCAGCCGGAATCGGGAAATCTATATTGGTTTATCGACCGGCAGGCAGCACAGAAACTGACTGGTGTCGGCTGATCATCTCTTTATCTGACAGTTCTGATCTTGTAGTCGCAAGCCACTTTTCCCTTCTCCATGTTGGCCAGCTTATTTTTCACCATCCGTTTGCGAAGGGGAGAGATGCGATCGGTGAAGAGGATGCCATCCAGATGGTCATACTCGTGCTGAATCACGCGGGCCATGAATCCGGAGTAGCGCTCTTCACGAGGCTGCAACTCTTCATCGAGGTAGGCAATGATCACTTCTCCCTCGCGGGGCACCTTCTCATGGATGCCCGGGATGCTGAGGCACCCCTCCTCCACCAGCTCCAGGTCACCGTTTCTCTCAGTGATATGGGCGTTGATGAACACCTTCTTGAAATCAGCAAACTCGGGATGCTCCTCGCTGGCCATGGGAGAGAGGTCCACCACGAAGATGCGCTCCGGCAGCCCTATCTGGGGAGCAGCAAGTCCCACACCGTCGGCATGGTACATCGTCTCATACATGTTCTCGATTAACCCCTTCAGATTGGGGTAGTTCTCTGCATCGATATCCTGTGCCACTTTGCGCAACACCGGTTGTCCGTAAATATAAATAGGTAAAATCATAATCTCATTCTTTTGCTTTCCATATACCCCTGCAGGATGATGGTGGCACTGATCTCATCAACCAGTGCTTTGTTCTGACGGTCTTTCTTCTTCACACCGCCGTCAATCATTGTCTGCATTGCCATCCTCGACGAGAACCGCTCGTCGAAGTACTCCACTTCTATATGGGGATAGAGTTTCCGCAACCTGTTGACAAACGGCTCGATACGTTTCATGTTCTCCGACGGCTCGTTGTTCATCTGCCGCGGCAAGCCCACCACGATGCAGGATACCTCTTCCTTTTTCAGATACTCCTTCAGGAATTCAAACAACCTGGGGGTCTCTACGGTGGTGAGCCCGTTGGCGATGATCTGCAGTGGATCACTCACAGCGATGCCGGTGCGTTTCTTTCCGTAGTCGATGGAGAGCAGTCGGGCCATTGGTTTATTGATTGGGTGCATCAAATACCCGGCGACGCAGTTCGAAGTCGCGACCAAGATATTTTTCACGCACCACGGGATTGGCAGCCAACTCTTCGGCAGTACCCTGGAA
>JAAZLV010000071.1 GCA_012799155.1 Bacteroidales bacterium
TCCTCATCATCTTCACTTTTATCACGACTGAAAAGCTTCTTGAAGGTATCCTGGTTGAGGGAGTAGGAAAAACTGGTGCCGGTGTTCATCAGCTTGCCTATTCCCCTGCCATTGAGTACCCTCAGCTTGTCCACCTGACGTGGGTTGCCGTTCTGGTCAAGCTCGTATATGTAGGGATCCCAGGTGGCATTCAGGCTGAGGGTGTATGATTTTGAGAGTTTCAGACGGATGTTGGAGTTGATCATGCTCCACTTCATCGAGTCGGCCATCATATTGTAGCTGAACCCTATGCCCAGGTCGTCAATCAGGCTTATCTTACGGGTGCCGGTGGAGTCCTTGTCGTCACGAATCTTCATCTCCAGGTTATTCTTGAAGTCGAAGCCAATGCTCCCGCTCTGTCCCTTGGGTGCAGTGCCGAACATCATGGAGGAATATGGGGAGTAGGTATAGGTTACATCTTCACCATATTCGTTCTTGTAGGAGTAGGTCTCGTAGAAGTTGAACCTGGGATCACTGAAATCGGGACGGTAACTGAGGCTGATGCTGGGAGAGAAGACGTGGCGGATTGCTTGTACCTTGTCACCGAAGATTTTCCAGGGGGTGTACATCCCGTAAAGTTTGGTCTGCGCACTGAGCGATGCATTGTAATCATAAATACGTTTAAACCCCATCACCGTATCCACTGGCACGTTTCTCTTTGCAATGGGATCCCATGCTTGTTTGTGTGCACCGGTGTACCACCGCTCGGTATAGTTGATCGAGGGTGAGACCTGGATGAAGTCGAAAAGCGAGAAGGTTGCACTCACTGGTATGTTGTGACGCATGCCGTTGGTCCAGTCCCTCACCAGGTTTGCCTTGGGGAACTTATCCTCCTTGGTGGTGATGGAGTTTCGGAACTCACCGGAGTAACTCATCGAAATTTTCTCATACCAACGCTCTTCGCCCACAGCATCTTTCCGCTTGAAGGGGTAGATGCGGCTCATGTTCATTGAAAGGTTGGGCAGCGTGGCGGCGATGGTGGAGTCGCGCGATACCTGGTTGACACTCATGGTGGCTGAGAGGCTCCAGGGAGAGTCGGGGAAACGTTGGGTGATGTTCACGCTCGAGCTTTTGGTGTTGTTGGAAGCTTCGCGCTGATAGAGCCTGCTGAGGTCGCGATGGTTGTTGCGGCTGGTGGAGAAGTTGACACTTGCCGATAGTGTGCGGTACATATTGGCCTTGGGATCCTGTGAGTGGGTCCAGTTGATGCGTAGGTCCTTTGCTACAGAGTAAGCCTCCGGCACCACTTCTTTCAGCTCCTTCTCACCGGTTACGGTGTTGAGGTAGTAGACATTCACGTTGCCCGAGTACTTATATCGTTTGCGGTAGTTCGAACGGGCACCCACTCCCCATGATCCCTTGGTGTAGATCTCGCCGGTGAGTGAGAGATCGATGTAGTCGCTCAATGCGAAGTAGTAACCGCCGTTCTGGAGGTAGAACCCACGGGTCATCTCATCACCATAGCTGGGCATGATGATGCCTGAGGAGTAGGTCTTAGTGAAGGGGAAGAAGGCGAAGGGGAGCACAATTGGGAAGAGTGGCACATCAGCCACCACCAGCCAGGCTGGGCCTGTCACAACGTCTTTGTCGGGACGTACCTTTGCCTTTGAGAGGTTGAGGTAGAAGTGGGGGTGATCGTGGTTGTCGCAGGTGGTATATTTTGCGTTGCGCATGAAGAAGGAGTTGTCAGCATTCATCTTGGCCTCATTGGCTACGATGTTGCCTTCTCCCTGCTGAGTAACCACGTTGTGGATGAAAGCCTTTCGCGTTTCAAAGTTATAGCGAACCTTCTTCATCTCGTACTCGGTGCCTCCTTCCGCGAAGATGGGTAAACCATATTCTTTCCCCAACGAATCCAAACCGTATGTAGAAGAGATAAGGCTGCTGTCCATGTCCATGGTGATGTATTCTCCCTTGATACCCATCTCGCCGTATTTGATGTCAGCTTCTCCGAAGAGAAATCCCATGTTGTCTGCGGTGAAGATCATCGAATCTTGGGCAGTGTAGAAGACAGCCGCTTCCAGTGTTTGCTTTTCAGTGACCGAAATGGAATCTTGTGCTTTGATTGACAGGGAGTCCTGTGTCGACAAGGCAATTGAATCCTGAGGTGTAAGCGTCAGAGAATCACTCCCGGCAGTTAGTGAGTCAGTGAGTGCAGTCAGTGTGTCGGTAATGGCTGCAATCCTTGTAGAGTCAGCATCCAGTGTTCTGTCGATTGCGGTACTGTCGGGAAGAGCAGTTATGAGGCTGTCACGATCAATATGCACCGTATCGGCTTGTAGTGCTTCCGATGCAGCGGGCTCACCTGTCTGATCTGCAGTACTCATCGCCTGTCGGACGGAAGAGCAATGGATGAAGAATGTCAACAGGAGAAGAAGATATGTAACACGTAAAAGTAGCCTCATGCGCTATATACAAATAGCTTCCTATGGTTTTTACCCGCAAAACTACTCATTAAAGAGTGATTTTGCAGCAAAAATAATAAAAAGAAACTTAAGAGAGGCGCAATAAGGCTTTTTTAAAGAGACTGAAATCGTTCGGTAGCTCAATTGACTCTTTTTTATTCTGCATGAACGCCGCAAGATCTTCAGGTATTGTCACCGGTTTACCGGTGCACTCCTCAACGGTCTCCTTGAACTTGGCCGGATGTGCGGTGGCGAGGAATATACCGCTTTCGCCGGGCTGCAGTCCCTCCTTCAGGGCGAGGTAACCACAGGCACCATGGGGATCGAGCAGGTATCCGGTCTGTTGTTGCGTCACCCTGATGGTGTTGCAAATCTCTTCATCGCTGTACCGGTATGCAGTGATATCTCCTGTGATGGTGCGATGGTCGTGCCCGTACAGGTCCAGGATGCGGTCGAAGTTGCTTGGAGCACCCACATCCATGGCGTTGGCGATGGTCTGTACCGATGACCTGGGAGAGTAATTGCCTGTGAGCAGGTATTCACGAAAGACGTCGTTGCGGTTGTTGGCAGCGATGAATCGTTCCACCGGCAGTCCCATCCTTTTGGCGAAAAGGCCGGCAGTGAGGTTGCCCAAATTGCCGCTTGGTACTGAGATTACAGCCTTTGCGGCAGGATTGTGGCGCATCAGCTGCGCCCAGGCATGGAAATAGTAAAACGACTGTGGCAAGAACCTGGCAACGTTGATCGAGTTGGCGGAGGTGAGCCGGAGCTGGCTGTTCAACTCCTCATCCATGAAGGCGTTCTTCACAAGCGCCTGGCAGTCGTCAAAGGTGCCATCTACCTCCAGTGCCGTAATGTTCTTTCCCAAGGTGGTGAACTGAGCCTCCTGAATATCGCTCACCTTTCCGGAGGGGTAGAGCACGAATACATGGATTCCCTCCACGCCGAGAAAGCCGTTGGCCACGGCACTGCCGGTATCACCCGATGTGGCTACCAACACCTTTACCTCTTCCTGTTCCTTTTTCACGAAATGGGAGAGCATGCGTGCCATGAAACGTGCACCTACATCCTTGAAGGCGAAGGTGGGGCCATGAAACAGTTCTAAGACCCAGATATTCTCTTCCACTTTCCGGAGCGGAATCGCAAAGCTGAGGGTGTCAGCCACGATGGTATCAAGCTCATCTTGCGGGATATCTTCACCAAAGAATTTACGGGCAACGGTCTGGGCTATGGTGGTCAGGTTCATGCCGGATATTTCCTTGTAGAAAGAGGTAGGCAGCTGACCGATGGTTTCGGGCATATACAACCCCCTGTCGGGAGCCAGTCCTTTCACGACGGCCTCCTTCAGGGAGACGGTGCTCGATTGTTTTTGGGTACTGTAGTAGCGCATGTTGTTTTAGCTATGGGTTGAAAACTGCTTTGATGAACTGGTTGCCATGTAGCTGGCCGTAGCTACCTTCACTTGCAGCAAACTCGTCGTAGCGCTGCACGTTGTCGGGAACGATCTCCCTGTGCCAGATCAAGAATGGAACTGCATCACGTGTGTGGGTGCGGATGGCACATGGGGTGGGGTGGTCTGGCAGGATGGCGATGGTGACCGGTTCATCCCAGTTCAGAGTCTCCTCGTATATTGTCTTGACGATGCGGGCATCGAGGTATTCGATCGTCTTCACCTTCAAATCCACATTACCTTCGTGACCTGCTTCGTCGCTCGCTTCCACATGGAGATAGACGAAGTCTTTCTCTTTCAATTCCTTCAGCGCGGCTTCTGCCTTTCCTTCATAGTTGGTGTCATACAATCCGGTGGCTCCCTCCACCATGATAACTTCCAGACCTGCATAGACACCGATGCCACGGATCAGGTCCACCGCCGATATCACCGCACCGTTACGAATGGGGTAGATGTCGCTCAGCGGTTGCATCTGAGGGCGATAGCCGGGAGACCAGGGCCAGATGCTGCTGGCAGGATGCTTGCCCTCGGCAATTCTTTTCCTGTTCACGGGATGATTGCGTAACA
>JAAZLV010000405.1 GCA_012799155.1 Bacteroidales bacterium
TACAGCAAGTAGGCATCGGAGTAGAAAACCTCTACGAAGCCTGGAAGTATTACATCGAGCTGTTTCAGATGGATGTCCGCATCCTGGAAGACAACAAGGTGGCAGCGTTGATGCTGCCCTACACCGGTGGGAAGCCACAGCGGCGTCATGCCGCCATCGCGGTCAACATGCAGGGTGGCGGAGGCTTTGAGGTGTGGCAGTACGCCGAACGAAAGCCGCAGCCTCTTGGCTTCGAGTTGCAGATGGGCGACCTGGGAGTGCTGGTCTGCAAGCTCAGAAGCAGGGATGTGAAAAGTGCTTTCGAAGCCTTCTCCCGCAACCCTAAGGCAAAGCTTGTAGGGGGACTGAACAACAATATTGACGGCAGCCAGACCTTCTACCTGCAGGATCCCTATGGCAACATCTTCCAGGTGGTGCAGGATGACTATCTCTTCAAGGATGAAGGGCGACTGACCGGCGGAGTGGCAGGTGTCACCATCGGTGTCACTGACATCGATAGGGCGATGACCGTCTACCACGACATACTGGGTTACGACACCATCCTGGCAGATGAAACAGGCACCTTCCCCGATTATGCTGCATTGCCAGGAGGAACAGGAGGCTTCCGCCGGCGTCTGCTGGGCCACTCCCAACTCAGAAAAGGAAGCTTCAGCGAGTTGTTTGGACCCTCCCGCATCGAGCTGGTGCAGGCACTAGACCGTACCCCGCGCAAGATTTATGAGGGACGCTACTGGGGTGACCCAGGTTTCATACAGGTCTGCTTTGACATCCGCAACATGGAAGCGCTCGGCAAGAAGTGTGCCTCTATGGGACATCCCTTCACCGTGGACACCACCCAACAATACAGGGAAGGCAGTTCATTTGATATGGGTGATGCAGCCGGTCAGTTCGCCTATATCGAAGATCCGGACGGCACCCTGATCGAGTTCGTCGAAACACACAAGGTGCCGCTTGTAAAAAAGCTGGGGCTCAGCATCAACCTGCAGAAGAGGGATCCCGAGAAACCGCTCCCCCGCTGGATGCTGAAGGCGTTAAGCCTGATGCGCGTAAAAACGGAGAGCCTCTGATACAATATTTCCGCCCTTTTTCAGTTATAGCAACAATGGAAAAAGGGCGGTTTCTTTTGCTGATGATGATCTGTTGCTCCATCCCGCAGCTACACGCACAGTGGGATGCACCCTTGAGCCGTTACTGGACGGTGAAAGGGCACTACAACCCGGCCTTTGCCGGCAGTAGTGAGATGATCGATTTCTCACTACTGTACCGCTACCAGTGGGCCGGCATCCGTTATGCCCCTCAGCGGGCCATCCTCAATGCCCTTATGCCTATCGACTTCCTGGGACGACGTCATGGTGCAGGGGTGACCGCATACACCACCACGGCAGGAAATCTGCGAAACAGTCTCCTGGCGGCTCAATACAGCTATATCCTGCCCACCCGCCACGGGAACCTCCACTTCGGACTGCATGCAGGCATCCATGATCTGGCTTTTGATGAGGGCAGTTCCCGTATCAGTGGTAACGATAATCAAAAAGCACAGCCTTCCTACATCGTGGAGGGCGTGAAGCGGCAGCTGCCCGACCTGGGAGCAGGCATCGCCTGGCAGGGAGACAACGGTTATGCAGGCCTGTCGCTCCTTCATCTGAACCAACCCTCCTTTCAGGCTCAAAATGACACCCTCGACCTTCAATCCGACTCCCTCAAATCCATTATCCCCCGCAGCATACATTTCATGGCAGGATACAATATCCGGCTATCTCATTCGTTTGCTATAGAACCGATGGTCTGGGTACAAGCCGGCAACGGCAACACACAGTTGCAGACTACACTCCGCGCGGTGGTTGCCGATCGGTACTCCGGAGGGCTCTTCTGGCGTTCAGGCGACGGTTATGGTTTCTTTTTCGGTACCACCCTCGAAGGCATCGAATTCGAATATGGGTATGACCACCATACCGGGGGCATGGGGAAGCTGAGCCGTGGCAGCCATGAACTGACACTCCGCTACCGCTTCGCAACGGAGCGGTGGTCGTCAAAACGACAGCCACAGAAAAGCATCCGGTTGCTTTAAACGTTAACTGGTTCATGGTTTGAGGTTCACGGTTCAAAAACAAACTGAAAATTGAGTACTGACAGCTAATCGCAATAAAACAACATACATGAAGCGAAATTTCCTTTTTCTCTCACTTGCACTGCTGCTGGTTACCTCCTGCGGCCGGCCGGGAATAGGCAGCATGGGAGGCGAGCTGACCGGCATACCGGTCGGGAAGGTGTGGGATGAACCCACCCCCTACAACATGATGCTCGTAACCCGCGGCTCCATCACCATGGGCCCCGGTGAACTCGACTCGCTCTGGGGCATCCACATTCCCACACGTGGAATCTCAGTCGACAATTTCTGGATGGATGAAACCGAGATCACCAACTCGCAGTACAAGCAGTTTGTCTACTGGGTGCGCGACTCCATCATCCGCGAGCGCATCGCCGATCCGCGCTATGCAGGCGACGATTTCTACAGGATTACCGAGGATGAGTATGGCGACCCCGTCACGCCGCGCCTCAACTGGTCCATCCCCATCCCCTGGAACCGCAACACCGAAGAGGAGGAGGCCGCCATCAACAGCCTATTCGTCACCCACCCCATCACGGGCCAAAAGATGCTCGATGCCACGCAACTCAACTTCCGCTACGAGTGGTTCGATGCGGCGGAGGCAGCCCGCAGGCAGGAGCAACTGAACAGGATGAAGGGTGCCGTTACCGGAAACGACACCAGTGCCGAAATGGTGATGATCAGCAAGGATACCGCCTATGTCAACTTCGACGGACGCATCGTGAACGAGACCATCACCCGCCCCCTGAGCAGCCTCTACGACTTCGTACACACCCGCATCATCAACATCTACCCCGACACTACCAGCTGGGTCACCGACTTCCCCAACGCCAACAACGAGGTCTACATGCGCAACTACTTCGCCCATCCCGCCTATGCCCACCACCCGGTGGTGGGAGTCAGCTGGGAGCAGGCCACCGCCTTCTGTGAGTGGCGGACGATGTTCCTACGCCGCAGCATCAACAGGCAGGGGGTCATCATCGAGAAGTACCGCCTCCCCACCGAGGCGGAGTGGGAGCTGGCAGCACGCAACGCCAACAGCGACAGCCGCTACCCGTGGGAGACCGGTGATGGGAAGAACGATCCCGACTGCTACCAGGCCAACTTCAACCCGGGGGAGGGCGCCTATGCCGCCGACAACCATCTGATCCCTGCACGTGTGCGCAGTTTCCAACCCAATCTCTTCGGTCTCTATGACATGGCGGGCAACGTGGCGGAGTGGACCTCCACTGCCTACAGTGGTTCAGGGCTGGAGTTGATGAACGACCTCAACCCTGAATACCGCTACAACGCCCTGACAGATGATCCCGAAATCCTGAAGCGCAAGGTGGTGAAGGGAGGATCCTGGAAAGACAACGCCACCTTCATCCGTTCCGACATGCGCGACACCGAGCTGCAGCACAAAGGACGTTCCTGGATCGGGTTCCGCTGCGTGCGCACCCAGGTGAGCACGGGCAAGTAAACATAAACAGCAATCAAACTGCAATCACATGAATGCATACCACAAAACGAAAAACCGGCTGGAACAGTACCTGCAGACCGATAAAGGAAAGCGGGCCATCCACTTTGCCTACAGCTTCGGTGCTGCGCTGGTAATTTTGGGAGCGATGTTCAAATTGCTCCACTTCCCTTTCGGCAACGAGATGCTCTTCATCGGGATGGTGACAGAGGTACTGGTGTTCCTTATCTCCGCCTTCGACACACCGGTGCGCGACTACCCCTGGGAGCAGGTGTTCCCGGTATTGGCATCACAAAACCCGGATGATCGTCCCGACTTCAGCGGAGAGGCAACATCACAGTCCACACCGGTCAGAAATAATGAAAGCGGGGCAGCAGCACGATCATTCTCCCCAAAAGAGGCATACGAAACTGGTCAGGGATTCCCACACGACCTCACGGGACAGACTGAGAACTACAACCGTCAAATGGAGCAGTTGAATAGGACTCTTTCA
>JAAZLV010000406.1 GCA_012799155.1 Bacteroidales bacterium
AATCGGCGTGACGCCGCTCGGTGATTTGCCCTTCGGAAGAGAATGAGAGGTCAGGGGGTGTCACATCACAAGCAGTTCGAACAACCGTTGAAACGTCTTTTCAAGATCTCTGCATTTGCCCGGATGGGTAGGAGCCGTCTGGATGATGCTGCTGCGCGTGGCGGTGAGCCAGCGAAACCGCTCCGGTATGGGGAGTGCGGCTATGGGTCCGCACCGCAGTTCACCTGCAGCTATGCACCGCAGCGTTTCCAGGTTTTCAATCACCTCCTCATAGGATGCCTCCGGCTGCATCAGACGAAACTTCTCCGGACAGAGATGGTAGGCCAGCCGGATATACTTCTCCTCCTTCGAGAAGAGAATCAATCCCACGTTGAAGAACTCTTCCCGCTCCACCTTCGGTACCAACCGGATGACGGCATAGTGGTATAGCTTATCCTCTTGCATCGCGGGCACTCTTTAGAAATTGCTCACTGTGGTGCAAACGGGTCAGCAGGAAACGATAGTAGACCTCCCGGATCTCTGCCGGTGATTCCTCGGTGTGTCGCCAGTTCAGCCATTCATCAGGGATCAGGTCGGTCACTGCCCTCAACCGCTCCTCAGTAAGGATCTCACGGGCAAGGCGGTCGGCCTCCTCCAGCATTGTCGCCTGTGAGAGCAACACGTGATCCTTGATGTGCGGGAAGGGGTTCAGCGCATGTCGCTCAAAGTCGCTCCAGCTGTGGTGGAAATAAAAGGATGCACCGTTGTCGATGACCCATAGCTCGCGATGCCACCACAACAGGTTGGTGTTGTTGGCGGTGCGGTCAATGTTGGTGGTGAAGGCGTCGAGCCATACAATCTTTGAAGCGAGCAGGGGGTCAACCTTCATAGTGGGGTCGTATGCGAGCGCCCCCGAGAGGAAGTGAAGTCCCAGGTTGAGACCTTCGCTTGCCTTGAGCAGGTCTTGTATCTCCTCATCCCCTTCGGTGCGGCCGAACTCTTCCCCCAGGCGGGCAAACACCAGTTCGGGAATCTGCAGTCCCAGTAGTTTGGCGATGGCTCCCCCCAGCAATTCTGAGACCAGCATCTTGGTGCCGTGGCCAGCACCGCGGAACTTCAGCACATAGCTGAAGCCGTCGTCAGCTTCTGCAAGTGCCGGAAGCGAACCTCCTTCACGCAGGGGGACAATGTATCGCGTCACCTCGACGGTGCGCAGGGAGAGATTATTTTTCATTCACAGCAAAGATACAAACTTCTCATCCAATTTCGTCCGATTCGAGTAAGATACATCCGGCGGTGTAAAGCTCGTTCAGCGCCTTCTCGTCGTCGCCGGGCTGCAGGTTCACAGCAGCTATTGCATCTGTGACCACGCAGGTGTGGAATCCCTCACGCAGCGCATCAAGGGCTGTGGCCTTCACACAGTAGTCGGTGGTCAGCCCGCAGACATAGAGTGTTTGTACTCCTTCTGCGTGCAGGTAGTCGGTGAGAGAGCTGTTTGTCGCTTCGAAGGCGGAGTAACCGTCGTCCCTGTTCTCGGTACCCTTCAGTAGGCGCAGGTCTATTCGATCGCTATTGAGTGCGGGATGGTAGGCTGCTCCTTCTGTGCCGGCGATACAGTGTGGCGGCCATTTATCAAAATGTACCGTCTCCCGTGGGTGCCAGTCCTGTGACGAGATCACCAGTTCGAACCGGTCCATGAGGCGGTTGATCACCGGCACCACACTGTCACCATTATTCACTGCCAGTGCTCCTCCCGGGCAGAAGTCGTTTTGCACATCTACAATGATCAATGCTCTTTTTGATGTTTTCTTCTTTGTTTCCATATGGCATTATAACAACAGAACGGGTTTCAAGTTCAAAGGGGAGAAAG
>JAAZLV010000072.1 GCA_012799155.1 Bacteroidales bacterium
CCGCCATGCTTGTTGAAGTAGCTGCGCACGTTGGCCACGGTGCGGGTGGGGTTGTCGGTGGCGGTCTCCACCACGATGGCGATACCGAAAGGTCCGTATCCTTCGTAGACCATCTCCTTGTAGTCGGAGACATCCTTGTCGGTGGCCTTCTTGATGGCGCGCTCCACGTTTTCCTTCGGCATGTTCTCCTTCTTGGCCTGCTGAATCAGCACGCGCAGGCGCGGGTTTGTGTCGGGTTCCGATCCCCCCTCGCGCACGGCGATGGTGATCTGTTTCCCCAGTTTGGTGAAGACGCGGGCCATGTTGCCCCAGCGTTTCAGTTTGGTTGCTTTCCTGTATTCAAATGCTCTTCCCATATTGTTGTAAATCTGATCCCCGGTCTTTGTGCAAGGCGCAACGGGTCTGTTAAATGTTTATTTTGATTGCAATCGGTACATCTTTACATTTACGAATCAAAAGATCACCTTAGTTGTGCCCCCAGTTCCTTTTCCAGGTTCTGCCGGATGCGGTTCATCACACCGTCGATCTGTTTGTCGTTCAGTGTTTTTGTTTCATCCTGCAGCAGGAAGTTGACCGCGTAGGACTTCTTGCCCTCCGGCAGGTTCTTCCCCTCGTAGACATCGAAGAGGGACACCTGCTTCAGCAGCTTCTTCTCGGTGTTGCGGGCCAGCTGCTCGATCTGTGAGAAGGTGACGCTCTTGTCGATCAGCAGTGCCAGGTCCCTGCTCACGGCAGGGAAGCGGGAGATCTCGGTGAAGCTCACGTTCTTTTTGTCACTCTCCTGCATCAGCTTGTCCCAGCTCATCTCTGCATAGAAGACCTCGGTGTCGATGTCGAACTGCTTACACAGTTGCGGGTTGACGATGCCGAAGCTGCCGATCAGCTCCTTGCGGGTGCTCAGGCTCATGGCCGTGGAATAGATGTCATTTTGCAGCTCTTCGTAACGGATGCCGTTGCCGTTGATGCCCAGCCTCCTGAGGATGTTCTCCAGGTGGGCTTTCAGCTCGTAGACACTGGTCTGCTCCTCCGCGGCGGCCCAGTTCTTGCGGGTGCGCTTGCCGCAGAGCCAGAGACCTATCCTTGTCTCCTCGGAGTAGGGCGCCAGGATATGCTCCTGTTGTTGTTTCTCCCCGTCGTAGTGATAGCAGTTGCCAAACTCGTAGAAGCGGAGATCATTGTTCTTGCGGTTGCGGTTGTAGGCGATGCTCTCCAGTCCCCCGAACAGCAGTGTCTGTCGCATCACGCTCAGGTCGCCGCTCAGTGGGTTGACCAGTGATACGCAGTGTGGGGCGGGGTAGGAGGTGAGCGGTTCGTAATAGCTCTTTTTTGTGAGCGAGTTGTTGAGGATCTCACTGAAGCCGGCGGCGGTGAGTTGTTCGGAGATCAGCGTCTGCAGCTTGTACTTACGGTCAGTAGCAGTCTGGAAGGAGAGATTTCCCTTGAGTGACTGGCTGAACTCCACATTGTTGTAACCATAGATGCGAAGGATATCCTCGATCACATCAACGTCACGGGTCACATCCACGCGATAGGTGGGAATCCGGAGGATCAGCCCTTCGCTGTTTTCCTGTTCTATTTCGATCTCCAGGCTGCGGAGGATATTTTTCACTGTCTCCGTGGGGATCTCTTTCCCAATGAGGGAATTGATTTTATTGTATGCAAGGCGCACAGTTGCTCTTTCAATCGGGGTGGGGTAGATGTCCCTTATCTCGCCTTCGACGATGCCACCTGCCAGCTCTTTTATCATCAGGGCAGCCCTTTTGAGCACGTAGAGTGTGTTGTTTGGGTCGGCACCCCGTTCAAAGCGGAAGGAGGAGTCGGTGTTGAGGCCGTGCCGGCGGGCGGTCTTCCGTACCCGGGTGGGGTTGAAGTAGGCCGACTCGAGGAAGATGTCGCGGGTTTCCATGGTGACGCCCGAATGGAGTCCCCCGAAAACACCGGCAATGCACATACCCTCCACGCTGTTGCAGATCATCAGGTCACGGTTGCCCAACTCCCGCTCTTGTTCGTCGAGAGTCACGAATTTTGTCTTTTCGGGTAGGGTGCGCACTACCACCTCGTTGCCGGTGATGTGTGCCGCGTCGAATGCGTGCAGGGGATGCCCCGTTTCGTGGAGTAGGTAGTTGGTGATGTCTACGATGTTGTTGATGGGGCGCAGACCGATCACCTGCAACCGGTTCTTCAGCCAGTCGGGGCTCTCGCTGACGGTGACGCCGCGGATGGTGAGACCGGAGTAGCGGGGACAGGCTTCCAGGTCCTCTACGATCACCTCGATGCCGCCATCGGTTTTGTCTGCGGTAAACGCGTCGACCGATGGCATCTGCAGCTTGCAGGGGATGCCCGCCTGTGTGAGTGCTGCTGCCAGGTCGCGCGCTACCCCATAGTGGGAGGCTGCATCCACCCTGTTGGGGGTGATGTCCACCTCCAGCACCCAGTCGCTTTTCACATTGTAGTACTCTTTGGCAGGGGTCCCCACCACAGCATCGGGTGGAAGGACGATGATGCCGTCGTGCGAGGTGCCGATGCCGATCTCATCCTCGGCGCAGATCATGCCGAACGACTCTTCGCCACGAATCTTCGATCGCTTGATGGTGATCTCCTCCTCGCCAAACCAAAGCTTGGTGCCCACAGTAGCCACAATCACCTTCTGTCCGGCAGCCACATTGGGCGCGCCGCAGACAATTTTCAGCGGCTCTTCGCCGTTGCCGGTGTTTACGGTGGTGAGGTGCAGATGGTCGGAGTTCGGATGCTCGGTGCAGGTGAGCACCTCACCGATCACCAGTCCCTCCAGACCGCCACGGATGGTTTGAATCTCCTCCACGCTGCCTGTTTCCAGTCCGATGGAGGTGAGCATGTCGGCCGTCTGTTGCGGCGTCATCTCAAATTGCAGATATTCCCTTAGCCAGTTGTACGAAATGTTCATTGTTGAATGATTGAGTCAAATTGAGCCCAAAAGTACAAAAAAATGATGAGATAACACAAAGGGAGGGGTTCAAAACAAAAACCGTACGAACATGTTGTCCGTACGGTCAATGGATTTAGCGGGACTGCGGGGGCGGTCCCTTTAGCTGCTTAGTATCCGCGGATCGCCTTGATGCCAGGGAGCACTTTGCCCTCGATCATCTCCAGCAGGGCACCCCCACCGGTGGATACGTAGGACACCTGATCGGCATGGCCGAACTTGTTGACGCAGGCAACCGAGTCGCCACCGCCCACAAGCGAGAAGGCACCCTTTTGGGTTGCTTCCACGATGGCGTTGGAGACGGCACGCGATCCCTTGTCGAAGTTATCGAATTCGAAGACGCCCACCGGTCCGTTCCAGAGGATGGTCTTTGAGTTCTTGATTACTTCGGTGAACAGTTTCTCAGCGTCGGGACCGATGTCGAGACCTTCCCAACCGTCGGGGATCTCCTTCACCGATGCGAAGTTGGTGTTGGCATCGTTGCTGAAGCTGTCGGCGATCTTGGCGTCGGTGGCCAGCACCAAATTCACACCCTTTGTCTTTGCCATCTCCACCAGCTCGCGGGCCAGGTCCAGCTTGTCGTTCTCCACAATGGAGTCGCCAATCTTGCCGTCGAAAGCCTTGGCGAAGGTGTAGGTCATGCCACCTGCCAGAATCAGGTTGTCTACCTTGTCGAGCAGGTTGCGGATGATCTCAATCTTGGAGGATACCTTTGAACCTCCCATGATGGCGGTGAAGGGACGTTCTGTATCCTTCATCACCTTCTCTACGGCGGTGATTTCATTTTGCAGGAGGTAGCCGAACAGCTTGTGTGCCGCATCGAAATGATCGGCGATCAGGGCTGTGGAGGCGTGGGCACGGTGTGCGGTACCGAAGGCATCATTGACATAGACATCGGCATAAGAGGCCAGCTTTTTGGTGAACTCCTTCTGTGATTCCTTCACTGCCTTCTTAGCGGCTGCGGTCTCCTCCTCGGTGGCATCTTCTGCCAGTCCGCGGGGTTTGCCCTCCTCCTCGGCATAGAAGCGGAGGTTCTCCAGCAGCAGGGCTTCGCCCGGACGCAGTGCGGCTGCCTTGGCTTCGGTTTCAGCACCAATGCAGTCATCGGCAAACTGTACATCTACACCCAACAGCTCAGCTACACGGGGCAGGATGTGACTTAGGGAGAACTTGTCGGTCGCACCTTTCGGCCGGCCAAGGTGTGAACCGATGATCACGCTGCCACCATCCTTGAGGATCTTTTTTAGCGTGGGAACGGCTGCCCGGATGCGGGTGTCGTCAGTAATATGAAAGTTCTCGTCGAGTGGCACGTTGAAATCCACGCGAACGAATGCCTTTTTACCGGCAAAATTGAATGAGTCCATTGTTTGCATAGTTCTCTTTTTATGTTGTTGATGTGAGTTTTCGCTCTTCGAATGATAAACCTGACTGCAAAGATAGCAATATTTTAGAGAAAAATTTCCTCAATGGCGCCAAATTGTTCAACCCTCCTTCACCACCACCTCGTAGCTCACCGGCACTGCTTTCTTGTACATGGCAAGTACCCCGCAGTAGTTCTCGAAGGAGAGGTTGCAAGCTCTCTCCAGCTTCTCCTTTGGTAGATTCTCTCCTTCAAAAGCATACACCACCTTCAGTGAGGTATATTGTTTGGGATGCTCTTCTGTCATCTCTGCATCGATGCGGATTTCAAATTTCTTCAATTCGATTCGCATCTTACGGGCTATCTCCACGATGTCGAGACCCGAGCACCCTGCCGCTGAGATCAGCAACAACTTCTTGGGCCGCGGACCGGCATCGTCCCCTCCTTGTTCTTTTCCCAAGTCGATCGAGATTGTATGTCCGTCGATCTCGGTATCGAAAATATTGTTCTCTCTCCAGATTGTCTGAATGGAATGTGTGGCCATAAAATTCAGTTTTATATGTTTGTGAATTTCTACTCCGTTAAACAATTTGTCAACACTTTGGTTCGATCATTGTGAAACGGATGGTCACGATAACTCCTCCGGCTTGACCCCAATGGTGATAAAAAATGTCAAAAAGAAATTAGATTCAATACAAAATGCTATATTTGCTGTAAAATAGAGCGTGATGATCGATACAAACGCAAACGTATTGCTGATATATACCGGTGGAACCATCGGAATGGTTGAGAATACCGAGAGCGGTGCGCTGGAACCCTTCAACTTCAGCCACCTTCGTTCGAACATGCCTGAAATAAAGCGGCTTAACTTTAACGTTGAGACCTACCTCTTCGACCCTCCCATCGACTCGTCGGATGTTTCCATTTCCATCTGGCAGCAGATGGTCAAGGTTATTGAAACGAACTACTTAAAGTATGATGGTTTCGTAATCCTCCATGGAACTGATACCATGGCCTATACTGCTTCGGCACTCAGCTTCATGCTGGAGAACCTGAACAAGCCGGTGATCCTCACCGGCTCACAACTACCCATCGGTAAGATGCGCACCGACGGAAAGGAGAATCTGATTACCGCACTGGAGATTGCTGCCGACAAGGATGAAACCGGTCGACCGATAGTGCCGGAACTTTGTATCTACATGCAGAAATTGCTGATGCGGGGTAACAGGACTACCAAGGTGAATGCCGATCATTTCAGTGCCTTCAACAGTCCCAACTACCCATACCTGGCGGAAGCAGGACTGGATATCCGCTACAACAAAACCGCCATTCTCCGACAAAATGAAGATCGCCCGGTATGTTTTAATTATGAACTTGACCGTTATATGGTTGTGTTGAAACTATTTCCCGGCATCAGTCGTGAGGTGGTGCGGGCACATCTCACCATACCCGGACTGAGAGGAGTGGTGCTTGAAACATATGGTAGCGGTAATTCACCCATCAATCCCTGGTTCATGGAGATGATCAGAGATGCCGTTGATCGTGGAATTGTGGTGGTCAATGTGACGCAGTGTCTTTATGGATCGGTGGTGATGCATCGATATGAGAATGGACAGCGGCTCGAGAGGGTTGGGGTGATAGGTGGCTACGACATCACTACAGAAGCGGCGTTGGCCAAGCTGATGGCTCTCTTTGGCAAAGGATACCAGCCCGATGAAGTGAAGGAGCTGATGTATCAGTCGTTGCGCGGAGAAATCACGGTGAGGAGTTAATTCCTTTCGTAATTTGACTCCTTTTTCTATCTTTGTTCTGCACTAAACAGAACATCAACATTTCTGCCCGACAACAGGCAATGGCTTTTGTCGATCATCCTGAATGCCGGCAGGGGTGAAACAGCTTATCTATGCAAAATCTTGACTACGGAATCATCGGCAACTGCCGTACCGCGGCACTGGTATCCAAAACGGGGAGCATCGACTGGTTCTGCTTGCCCGATTTCGACTCTCCCTCCATCTTCGCAGCGCTGCTCGACAGGGAGAAAGGTGGCAGCTTTCACTTTGAAGTGACGGCAGATTACCAGATCACGCAACGATACAATGGGCACACCAATATTCTGCTTACCCGATTCGAGTCGCCTGAGCACGGCTTCATCGTTTTCGACTATATGCCGCGTTACATGACCGAGGCCAATCGCTATTACATGCCGCCCGAGATACATCGCTATATAAGGGTCACCAAAGGACAACCGACGGTACGAGTGGTCTATGACCCACAGATCAATTACGCGCGTGAGAAGGTACGACACGAGATTGGGGATCAATACATCAAGACACATTCGGAAGAGGACTCTGAAGACAAGGTCTACCTCTATTCCAGCCTGGATTTTGAAAAGGTGCTCAACAGGGAGGAGATAGTGTTGGAGGGGCATCAGTTTTTCCTGCTCTCCTACAACCAGAAGCTGGTGACAATCGATATCAACCGCATCCTCCTGGAATATGAGCGGACCAAAGTTTATTGGCTCAACTATGTGAATCGCTCACGGGAGTATTACGAGTACAATGACATGATCAAGCGGAGCTTGCTGGTACTCAAGCTTCTCTCTTACCAGAGCTCCGGGGCAATGCTGGCGGCAGCCACCACCAGCCTACCGGAGAGCATTGGTGAGACCCGCAACTGGGATTACCGCTTCTGTTGGCTGCGAGATGCCTCCATGTCGATCGACACGCTGCTCTTCATGAAACAACGCACCGCCGCAGAACGTTTCATCGGATTCGTGAAGAAGATCCTCAAATCATCACGCGATGAGCCGATACAGATCATGTACGGTATTCGTGGGGAGCAGATGCTCACAGAGGAGACACTTGATCACCTGAGCGGTTACGAGAACTCCCGTCCGGTACGTATCGGCAATGCGGCTTATCACCAGGTCCAGAACGATTCCATCGGCTACCTGATGGATGTGATTTACAAGTACTACCTCTACTTCCCCGGCACACTCGACGAGGTGGAGGAGATCTGGGAGATTATCAAGAATATGGTGCGATCGGTAAAGGCTGCCTGGCACAAGCCGGACCGCAGCATATGGGAGTTCCGCACCCGGGAGATGCATTTCGTCTTCTCCAAGGTGATGAGCTGGGTGGCGTTCGACAGGGCTTCACTGATTGCGGAACTGCTGCACAAGGATAGCTACGCCAGAAAGTGGCGTGATGAAGCTGATTCCATCCGCGCGGAGGTCTATGAGAAGGGATGGAACGAGGAACTGCAATGCTTCACGCAGGCCTACGACAACAGGGACTACGATTCGTCGCTGCTCCTGATGCAGTTTTACGATTTCATCGCACCGGATGATGAACGCTACGTGAAGACTGTGAAGGCAATCAAGGAGAACCTCTACCATGAGGGACTGATGTACCGCTACAAGGCGGAGGATGACTTTGGGGTGCCCACCTCCTCCTTTACCATCTGCACTTTCTGGCTGATCGAGGCACTTTACATGATTGGCGAACGGCAGGAGGCGAGGGAGATCTTTGAGAAGATGATCTCCTATTCAAACCACGTGGGACTTTTTAGTGAGGATCTCGATTTCCGTACCAAGCGGCAGTTGGGCAACTTCCCACAGGCCTACTCGCACCTGGCGCTGATCAACACAGCTGTACTCTTCTCAGAGGAGAAGGAACTCTCCAAGTTTATCCGTCCTTAATCAGGTTGGAAAGAGGTACCTTGTTTGAATGTCTACCTGATTGCCGAAGAGACGGATGAGGGTGTACAGGTGGTAATCTTTGCAAAAGAGCCGGGATAGTGTGTGTTGATGTAGTCGATCAGTTTCTCTCGTACGGCCACCCTCAGGTCCCAGTTGCGGGAGGAATCGACACTGCTCACCAGCACTCGAATTTCCTTGAACCACTCCTTGCTGTCTGTCACCTGTATGTTCTGCACCCTTCCATCCCAGTTGGGATCATCTTTCACAATGCGGGCCAATTCATCGCGCAGTGGCTCCATCGGCAGGTCGTATGAGACATAAAGCATTGCGCTGCCCAGTATTTGCGAGGTGCTTCGCGTCCAGTTTTGTATCGGGTTGTTGAGGAAGTAATCGATCGGTACAATCAGCCTCCGCTCATCCCATATTCTCACAACTGCATAGGTGATGTGAATCTCCTCGATGCGACCCCATTCACCTTCGATCACTACCACATCATCCAGTCTGATGGGCTGTGTGAAGGCAATTTGAATGCCTGAGAAGATCTGTCCAAAGCTTCTCTGGGCAGCGAAGCCGATGATGATACCTGCCACGCCGGCCGATGCCAGTAGGCTCATTCCGAGCTGTCTCACCTGCTCGATTGTCATCAGTGCTATGGCGATGAAAAGAAAGACGATTGTGACAACCATGATCCGTTCTATCATGTTCATCTGGGTGAGACGCTTGCGCGCTTCCAGGTTGTTGGGGTTCTGGATATCGAACTTCTTCTGCCAGTGATGAAAAAGTGCTCTGACCACCTGTACCAGGATCCATCCGATGATGAGGATCAGCATGATCTGGCTGATCTTTCGCAGCACGTTGTAGACCTGCTCCTCTTCACTGAGCAGTCCACTGAAGAGATTGAGCAGTAGGGCGAAGATAAGCCATATGCCTGGAAGGGTGAAGAGTCGCACGATAAAGTCGTCCAGCATGCTTTTGCTATTGCGGACCCGTTTGCGCCACATTTTAATGATCTGCCTGTAGATCAGTGTCAGGATTCCAAAGAGTGTCAGGAAGAGTAACGCGATGAGAGGATAACGGAGAGGGCTTTCCGGTGAGATAAATTGATCGATAATTTCCATCTTGATTGTGCTGCTTTATTGTTGTATCAGTTTGGAGAGGAACGGTATCACGGAGGATTGAAGGGGGATGCGATACTTCGCCGCCGGTGAGAAGCTGCCCACCTTGATGCTGATACCGTCGGTCGGCAGGGCGCGGAACATATCCTCGTCGGTGGTGTCGTCACCAATCGCCAGCACGAAGTCGTAAGTGTCCTTCTCCAGGCGACGAATCACTTCACTTCCCTTGTTGTAATCGGGTGGTTTGATCTCTACAATCTTGTTGCCCGGCACAATTTGCAGGTTGAGTCGTGCACAGGGGCCAATCAGTGCATTGATCAACTGTTGTGCACGCAGCTCGGCCAGCCATACATCCACGTTGCGATAATGCCATACCAGGGCTGCATCCTTCTGCTCCAGGTGCGAGCGGGGCGTCTTATCGATTGTGTGATGAATGATGTCGAGGATCTCTTCATCCCACTCGATCTCCTCCATTATATTGCGGTGCCACACTCCGTCATCCTTGTAAAAGACACCATGTTCAGCGGCAAAGTCGATAGGGAGCCCAGCGAACCACTTGTCCAGGATCTGGTGGTTGCGACCGCTGTTGATCACAACCTTGTTGTGCTTGTCAGCACTCATTCTTCTGATCAGTTCTAATAACTGTTCCGAGGGAATGGCATCTTCCGGTTTCCTGACGAAGGGTGAGAGGGTGCCATCATAGTCGAGTAGGATAAGTCGTGAAGAAGCCTCATCGTAGGCGCTCTTTATTTGGGTTAGCTGCCGCTTACCCACCACCTTCTGCAGGATCTCCTTGTTCTGTTCCTTGATGCTTCGAAGCTCTTTCACGAAATCGTTTGCCCAGCGCTTCACGGTGCGGGAGGCGATCCGTTTCTGCATCCGGCTCATTCGTTCCCTTTTCTCCTCTAACGGCATGGTGAGCGCCTGCAGGATCGCCTTCTCGATCTCATCCTTGTCGTTGGGGTTGATGATCAGTGCATCCTGCAATTCGATGGATGCGCCAGCCATTTCGCTGAGGATGAGTACACCCGGTTGATCCCGCTTGGCGGCGAGGTACTCTTTGGCTACCAGGTTCATCCCGTCACGCAATGGTGTTACCAGTGCGATGTCAGCGATGTCATACATGGCAATCAACTCCTCGAACGAGAAGCTGCGATAGAAGTAGAAGATGGGACTCCAGTCCAGTCTGGCATATCTGCCGTTGATCTCGCCGATGGCCTGGTCTATTTTCGCTTTGAGCTCAGCATACATCTCCACGTTGTCGCGTGAGGGAACAACAATCATGGCCAGTGACACCTGCTCATGGTATTCTGGGTTGTTTTCCAGGAACTGGGCATATCCTTCGAGCCGGTGCAGGATCCCCTTGCTGTAGTCGAGCCGGTCCACCGAAAGGATCACTTGCTTGTCTGACAACTTTTCCCTGAGCATGGCCGATTTCTCCCGTACCACAGGCAAAGCAGGTGCCTCATGATACTGTTCATAGTTGATTCCCATGGGAAAGGCATCCACATGTACAATCCTCTCCTTGAGGGTGATTTCGTCGAGGTTGCAGTTCAGGTTGAGCACGCGATAGATGGCACTGATGAAGTGACGCATGTAGTCGTGCGTGTGAAAACCGATAAGGTCCGCTCCCAGCAATCCTTCCAGCACCTCCTCCCGTTCAGGGAGTACCCTGAAGAGCTCATAGGAGGGGAAAGGTATGTGGTGAAAGTACCCGATGCTGGTAGCCGGCTTCTTGTCACGAATCAACTTCGGTAGCAACATCAACTGGTAGTCCTGTA
>JAAZLV010000407.1 GCA_012799155.1 Bacteroidales bacterium
TATCCCTGTTTCAGGACGAGACACGGTCTTTCGCAGGTTCTCGGTGCCTCTAGCCTTATTGCACCCTTATATCCTCCTTATACCCTCCTTATACCCACTCCCAAATTTATTAATGTTGGTATAAGGGAACAATAACGTAAGAATATAGAAGTAGCTTCCAATATTACTGGAAAAGGTTCACTTTCTTAGGGGTATTATGTTCTTTCAGGATGAGGCACCTTATACAAAAAAGAGAGACTGTCTCTATCTTGAGACAGCCTCTTTTTTGATCCAATTACTGCAACTTATCTTTTAACACCCATGACGGACGAAAAGGTAAGAGATTGGTGTAGTTATCAAAGTAGCTTGTCAATCTTCTCCGTGAAGAGGGTTTTAGCACCTGCACCCACCACCTTGTCCACCACTTCGCCATTCTTGATGAAGAGCACTGTTGGAATGTTGCGTATGCCGTAACGAGAGGTTGTTTCGTCGTTGTTGTCAACGTCGAGCTTACCAACCACCACGCGGTCTTTGTATTCTTCACTGATCTGATCGATGACCGGTCCCACCATCTTGCAGGGACCACACCACTCTGCCCAGAAGTCAATTACCACCAGTTTGTCCGATTGCAATACTTCTTCTATGTTTGCGTCTGTAATTTGAAGAGCCATATTTCTCTGTTTAGTTATGATTATGATTAATTGATTTTGAAATCGATGTCCAATTCATCTCGCAGGGTGTCAATCAGATGCTTGTTTACCCTAATTTTGGCAGGACGGGAGAACAACTGTATGTTCATGTGCCGCTCCTCCCCGATGATCTGGAAATATAACAACGAATTTCCTGAATTGTTTTTCATCAGTGCCGATAATTCGGTAACCGTGGTGTCATTCAGCTTCGTAAGTGGTAGCTGGATGGTGATCTTCGAAACCAGTTTATCCTTCACATCCGAGAGTAGACTGATAGAGGTGATCTTCACTTCCAGTTCATTTTCACGATATCGCCTGGACTGTACTTTGCCCGCGATGTATACCGAGAGACCGATGCGGGCATAGCGTCCGAAGTTGACACTGTCATCACTGAAGAGTGCAATCTCATAGCTGCCTGCATAATCCTCTATTTTAAAGATCGTATAGGGTGATCCCCGCTTGGTCTGTCCCTCACGTACAGCAGTGATGATGCCACCGAAGGTGATGTCCAGGCCGTTGAGTGACTCCAGATCCTGAAGTCGTTGGGTGTCGGCATTGCAGACATATTTCAGGATGAACTCATAGTCATCAAGCGGGTGTGCCGAGAGGTAGATGCCAATCAGCTCCCGCTCCTTGTTGAGCCTTTCCAAATCACTCCAGCGGGCTGCCTGCGGTATCTCGGGACGGGCAATCTGGAAGGAGGTATCGTCTCCGAAGAGGGAGGTCATCGCCTCCTGTTTGTCTTGTTGGTATTTGCTCCCGTAGCGGATCAGTGTCTCCAGGAACTCCTCACCCTTATTGTTGAGTGCTACGAATTGCTCGCGGTGAATGCCCGGCAGCGAGTCAAAGGCGCCGGCGAGTGCCAGTGCTTCTATTGTCTTTTTGTTGCAGGAGGAGAGGTTCACCCTTTCCACAAAGTCGAAGATGTCGGCATAGGGACCGTTTTTTTCTCTCTCTGCAA
>JAAZLV010000408.1 GCA_012799155.1 Bacteroidales bacterium
CTCCCAGATCAGCCATTTCGGTGGTGATCTTTAGGGGTACACTGCCGTAGAGTGTAGCCAGGCGGTGGTAGAAGAACGCACGCAGGAAGAGTGCTTCTCCCTTGAACTGATTCTTATCCTCCTCAGAGAGAATGCCTTCTGTTAGTGCATCCAGTTTCTCAATAGCAAAATTGGCACGGTGAATGCCTTCGTAGGTCGTCTCCCAGTTGTGGTTGAGCATGTCGGGATCGGAATACATGAAGGCTTCATAAGCCTGTGCCTTCACATCGTTCACACCTCCGCCACCCAGCTTTTCATCACTGGCTACCTCGCATACAAAGAGGTAACTCATGTCGGTGAGCTGATGCTCATTGTTCATGGTGGTGTAGATCCCAGCCATCATCTGCATCACCTCTTCGCTTGTGCCCGGGAAGTTAGCAGAGGTTTTGTCTGTCAGAGGATCATAATTCAGGAAATCATCGCAGCCGGTAAAGATCAGTGCAAATAGGATAATATATAGTATTTTTTTCATAATCATCGATGTGTTTTAAAATTTCAGATTGACTCCTACAAGGATACTCGATGGGGCAGGGTAGAAGCCCAGATCAATGCCCGATACGAAGGGCTGCTCGTCGCCGTATCCCACTTCCGGGTCCATGCCGGAGTAGTTTGTGAACGTAAACAGGTTGCGTCCGGTAACATAGAAACGTGCCTGTCCGAAAGGCATTTTCGGGAAGAGATTTTTGAAATCATACCCCAGTGTGATGTCCTGGATCCTTACAAAGTCTCCATCTTCGATATAGAGATCCGATACATTCATGCGGTTGACACCGTTACCTGCTGTCATGCGCGGCAACTTGTTGGAAGTACCTTCACCTGTCCAGCGTCCCAGAATATCGGTGGTGTAGTTGTGGAACTCATTGTCGGCATGAGAACGGTAGGATTTCAGGATCTGATGTCCGAAGGATCCCTTACCGGTGATGGCGAAGTCAAATCCCTTGTATCCCAGGTTGATGCCGAAACCGGTGCGGAACTTGGGGTGGGGGTTGCCAATCAGGGTCTTGTCTTCGGGAGTCACCTGGTTGTCACCGTTGGTGTCAGAGAAGATCAGGTCACCCGGCTGTGGGTCACTCTGCAGGAATCCTTTGCTCCAGTTGCTGATTTGCTGCGCATTCTGGAAGACCCCTTCGGTCTTGTAGCCGTAGAAGTAGCCTACAGGATATCCCTCCTCTACACGCCATACCGGATCAGTGCCCTGTGAGATGACGTTGTAGTTGCTCTCAATGATACCATTGTTTTCACCCATGCGGGTTACCTTGTTCTCATTTCGCGTGAGGTTGAAATGTGCTCCGTAGGTGAGTTCACCGATGTTGTCGTTCCATTTAAGACCCAATTCAAAACCCTTGTTCTCGATGTCACCGGCGTTGACGAAGGCACCCTGCGGTCCCTGTACATCGGCTACCGGTTGACGCAACAACCAGTCACGGGTGGTCTTGGTATAGTAATCGAACGAGGTCTGCAGCCTGGAGTTAAAGAAGTAAGCATCGAGTCCTAAGTTGAGCTGTTCCGATGTCTCCCATGCCACATCGGGGTTGGGGAGGATGGAGGGA
>JAAZLV010000409.1 GCA_012799155.1 Bacteroidales bacterium
TCCTGCTGCTGCGCTGCATCAGTGGTGTCAATCTCTATTGTAAGCTGTTGCGGTTGCGATGAGTAGGCCATGAACGAACTGAAGTCCCAGAGACGCTCTCCCCATCGTTTCACGTACTGCAGGTTGTTGCGTATCAGCTGTGCCGGCAGTCGGTACTCCTGTGTCACGCCCATGCCGTTCAGGTTGATCGCAGAGGCGGAGCGGTCGCTGCCGCCGCTCCAGCGGAGGGCGTTGTTGAGGTAATGGCCGGGGCTGTTGTCGCTGTATGTCAGGGCGGCATCGATCTTGTGGGTTCGGTGGGTGAGGGCGCTGCTCTCGCTGATCAGCAGGTTGCCACCGGGGAGGTAGTATTCGCTGTTACGCAGGATGCTCTCCTCCCGTTCATCGTGCAGGTACTGGATGTTGAGACGCAGCTGGCTGTGTTCACCCGTCTTGTGGAGGTTGTTGATGGAGGCAGTGTGCGATTTGTTGAAGAGGTACCGTTTCCGCTCCAGCGGAGGAGGACTGAACGATCTTGCCGAGAGGAGCGTGACCGGTGAGTAGCCGGAGGCCGCATCAGCTGCGTCACCACCGGTGAGTGACTGCTCTGTCAGCTCCCGGCCTATATCCATGGCAGCATTGTTGCCCTTGTACATGACGATGTACTGCCTGTTCCGCCCCGCGCTGAGGGCAAACGCTTCGGCCAGCCAGAGCAGTCCGTCAGCATCACCCGTTCCAAGGGTGACAGTGCCTGCCGGGCGCGACATCCGCTCTTTCTTCAGGCGCAGGTTGATGGCTGCCTTTTCGCTCGGCACCAGGTCGCGCAGGGCGTTGAGCGGCTGGTGGTTCTCCAGCACCTCCACGTTCTGCACCGCATCTACCGGTACATTGTTGGTGGCGATGCCGTAGCGGTTCTCCAGCAGATCGAGCCCCTCGATATAAAAGCGGTTGATCGACTCTCCCTGGTACTTGATGCCGCCGCTCTCGCTCACCTCCACACCCGGCAGTCGGCGGAGCAGGTCACCTATGCTCCTGTCGCCGGTATTGCGGAAGGCCTCCACGCTGTAGACCAGGGTGTCGTTTCTGTTCCATATGGCATCCGACTTGACCACCACCTCCCGCAGCACCGTCTCCCCGAACGACATCGCGATGGTGAGCTGCTGTTCCCTGTTCTCAATCTCCCGTTTCTCGTCGTTGTAACCCAACAGTCGCGCATGGAGTGTGAGGCGGGCAAGGTCGCTCTTCACCCGGAGGTTGAAGGAGCCATCCTGTTTGGAGATGTCGTAGGTGAGAATCTCACCCGCACCGTCGAGAAGGGTGATCACCACCCCTTTGATCGGCTCTCTGTTCTCCTTGTCGACTATCTTGCCGCCGATCACCGTCTGGGCGTTCACCCCACCGGATGCAATCAGCAAGAGCAGGAGTATGTATCGGAATCTAATCATGCTTTCCTGTTAACCGTGCTTTGTCTCTCCTCGCGTTGTTTCACTTGAACCAAGTGGCAATGATTAATTACTCACCCAGCTCGATGGGGTTGTAGGGGCGTGCTTTTCGTGCAGAGGCAGGCATCTCGCTTTTGATCATGCCCGTGTTCTCAACCTGCGCGGCAGGGTTGTCGTAATACCTTTTTTGCAACCTGAAAA
>JAAZLV010000012.1 GCA_012799155.1 Bacteroidales bacterium
AGGAAGCGACGACACTCGTCGGGCGAAAAACCTGACTTGGTCTCCTCCTCAGCGATGTGTACCTGCAGGAGGCAGTGAATCACCCTTCCGCAGGCAGCTCCCTGCTTCTCTATCTCGCGCATCAGCCGTTCGCTGTCGAGGCTGTGGATCAGCGATACGAAAGGGGCAATCTGCTTCACCTTGTTACGCTGGAGGCTGCCTATGAAGTGCCACTCGATGTCGCCCGGAAGTTCCTGCTGCTTGCCCACCAGCTCCTGCACACGGCTTTCACCGAAGAGCCGCTGGCCTGCGTCGTACGCCTCGCGGATCTGCTCCGTGGGGTGGAACTTCGATACTGCAACCACTTTCACCTGTGGCGGCAATGATTCTCTTAGGTTTTGTATGTGTGTTGCAATGTTCATTCTTCTTCCTTCGATGCCTTTTCTCCCGTGTAAGGGAAAACATCCATGATTGCCGTCTCCGTCACCGAGGCGAACGCGTAGTCGATCATGGTCTTCTTCATCTCCGTTTCCACAATTTCCACTGCCTCTTTCAGCTCCGAGGCCTGCACCAGCATGTTTACCGCCGTCTTCTTCTCGGCACCGCTCTTCTCATCGAGGGTGATGAAGTGGAGACGCGCCTTGTAATAACGGTCGCCCGTCTCATTAAAGAAGGAGTCACTATACTTCACACGCTTGATATCCGAGACGGAAAACTCACCCGAGATAAAGGGTTTGATCTCCTCGATGATACGTGCCTCTGCCTCTGTGAAGGAGAGGGCATCCACCAGGTAGGGCTCGGTTACTGTTTTTTGCATGCCGGTCTCCAGCATCTTGTCATATTTAATCTTACACTCAAACCAGTTGTACATATTTGTTTCTTTATATTCTTAGTGTTTTTTCGAAGAGACAAAGATAAAAAATTTAAACCGTATTGGGTCACTTTCAGGACAGCAGTTCACAAGTATTTGAGAGCAGTCTGATGCGATGAAAAGAAGCTTAATCCATCATTGCCAACGTTTTTTTTAATACTTTTGCCCTTTGTTAATTAAACTGACGATGATAGGAACCCTGGTAAATACAGCAGCTGTAATCGGTGGCGGCGTTATAGGGCTGCTGCTCAAGAAGCGGATGCCTGAACGTATCACCACCATCTACTTTCAGGCCATAGGCCTCTTCACGCTCGCCATCGGCGCTTCCATGGCAGTGGAGATGCAGCACATCCTGATCGTGGTGAGCAGTCTTGCCATCGGCTCGTTGCTGGGTGAATGGATTGACATCGAGCAGGGGGCTGAGCGATTGAGCAACCGTATCAAACATCGTTTCCGGATTGGTAGCGAAAAGTTCTCAGAGGGACTTGTTACCGCATTCCTGCTCTTCTGTGTGGGATCACTCACCATACTGGGTACCATCCAGGAGGGAACCGGCGGCTCCCCCGACCTGCTCTACACCAAGTCGCTGATGGACTTCTTCTCTGCCATCCTGCTCGCTTCCGCCTTTGGCGTAGGAGTCGCTCTCTCGGCAGTGCCTCTGTTCCTCTTCCAGGCGTCACTCACGCTACTTGCCGGCTATGCGGGCAGTTTCTTCACGGAGGATATCATCCTGGGACTGACAAGCGTGGGAGGCATCTTGCTGATCGGATTGGGGATCAACATCCTGGGCATTCAGAAGATACGCGTCATGAACATGCTACCCTCCCTTGTGGTGGTGGCACTCCTGCTCTGGCTGTTCGGATGAAAGCAAAGGACGACAAGCTGGGATTGTGGCTACTGATCTTCGTAGCCTTGGGGTCGATGATCGGATCGGGCATCTTCAACTCGCCCAGGGACCTGATCAGCGTGGCCAACCCGCAAGGGACCCTGATCACCTGGGTGATAGGTGGTTTAGGTGCTCTGATGCTCGCCCTGGTGTTTGTCTATCTTGCAGCACGCAAGCCGGAATTGAAAAGCGGCGTCTATGCCTATGCTCGCGACGGCTTCGGTGACTATATGGGCTTCAACTCCGCCTGGGGCTACTGGTCGGTAGGGTGGCTCGGCAATGTAAGCTATCTGGCGCTCTTCTTCAAGACACTGAACGATCTGCTGGGTGAGCATGCACTCTCACCGCTCACCGCTTTCCTGATAGGGTCGGCAATCCTCTGGTCGTTCCATGCCATCCTGATGGCAGGCATCCGCGAAGGGGCTATCCTCAATTTCATCGTTACGGCCGCCAAGCTGATTCCCATTTTGCTGATCATCCTATTGGGATTCGCACTGGTGCGAAGTGACCTTTTTATGGTGGAGAACTGGCAGCATCAGCTGGCTTCCACCGGCGGCAATACCACACCGCTCTTGCAGGTGAAGGAGGCGATGGCAGTGGTACTCTGGTGCTTCGTCGGTATCGAGGCAGCTTCGGTGCTCTCCGGCAGGGCAAAGAGCCAGCGCACGGTGCGCCTGTCCATCATCATCTCGCTGTTGGTCGTGCTCTCCATCTACATGCTGGTCACCTTCATCGCCATGTCGTCAGTGCCGGCCCATGAGCTGGCCGCTTCCGAGACACCTCTGGCACTCGTACTGGAACGTACAGCGGTGGGAGCTGCCGGCGGTCTGGTTATCAGGTTGGGAATCATGATCTCGGTGTTGGGGGCGAGCATCTCCTGGATCCTGCTCTCTGTGGAGACACTTTATGCTGCTGCGCGCGATGGCGTGCTACCCCGTGTTTTTCAGAAGACCAACCGTAAGGGGACACCGGTGAACGCGCTGCTAATGACGCAGTGCTTCACGCAGCTCTTCCTGCTTTCCATCCTCTCGCCACGACTCAACGAGACCTACCTGGCAGCCATCACCATCGCCACCACATTGGTGCTGATCCCCTACCTGCTCTCGTCGTTATATGCGGTGAAGACCGCCTTCTCACTCCGCAAACAGGAATCGCCCCGTCACCTTGTCATTGCTCTTCTCGGCACCCTCTACTCCCTCTACGTGATCTATGCCGTTGGACTTCGC
>JAAZLV010000410.1 GCA_012799155.1 Bacteroidales bacterium
CAGCAAGTATGCCAACCGAATGCCTATCGGCAGCATCGACGTGATCAACAACTTCAAGCCGGAAGAGATCCGCGCTTACTATCACAAGTGGTATCGTCCCGATCTTCAGGGGATCATCGTCGTGGGTGATTTTGATCTGGATGAGATGGAGCAGAAAGTAAAGGCACTCTTTTCACCCATCAAGTTGGAGGAAGAGAGAGCGGAAAGGGTCTACTACCCCGTTCCGGACAACAAGGAACCCCTGGTGGCTTTTGCAACCGACAAGGAAGCAAGGAGCACACAGCTAATGCTTTTCTACAAGCATGACCCGCTGCCCGAAGAGCTGAAGAACACACAAATGGGCTACATTACCACCTATCTTCTGAATGCTGCATCCTCCATGATGAACCAGCGTTTCGAGGAGATCACGCAGAAGCCTGATGCACCCTTCACAACGGCCTATGCCTACGACGATGACTATTTCGTAGCCAAGACGAAGGACGCCTGGACGGTTGTGGCTCAGAGTGCGGAGGATAAGATTGACGACGCGCTGGCAGCGATGATACGCGAGACTGAAAGGGTGAAGAAATTTGGCTTCACTGCTTCTGAGTATGAGGTGGCCCGCACAAATATTCTGAAGAGCTTGGAAAACAGCTACAACAACCGCGACAAACAACGCAACTCCTCCTATTCAGAGGAGTACGTGAGGGCATTCACCGACGGGGAACCAATACCGGGCATCGAATTCGAATATCAGTTCATGCAGGCACTCGTCCCCAACATCCCTGTGGAAGCAATCAACATGACGCTGCAACAGTTGATCAGCGATGAGAACATCGTGATTGCGGTCACGGGTCCGGAAAAAGAGGGATTGGTATACCCCTCTGAAGAAGAATTGCTCGCAGTGGTTAGCAGCGTGAAAGCGGAAGAGATTGAGGCATACGCGGAACAGGTAATTGATGAACCGTTGATCGCCACACCTCCCGCACCTGGTAAGATCGTGAAAGAGGAACAAAACGAAGCGATGGATGCCACCATCTGGACCCTGCAGAACGGTATAAAAGTGATCCTGAAGAACACCGACTTCAAGGATGATGAAATATTGATGACTGCTACCAGCACGGGGGGATACTCCCAATATGCGGTACAGGACCCCATTAACAGCCGGATAATGGGTTCAGTGATGAACCTGGGCGGTGTGGGTAACTTCAGTGCCACCGATCTGCCAAAGGTACTGGCCGGTAAAACGGCGTCTGTGCGCCCCAGCATCAGTCTTACCACGCAGGACTTCAACGGATCCTCATCCATCAAGGATTTCGAGACCATGCTGCAGTTGGTTTACCTCTACTTCACTGCACCGCGTAAAGACGCTGACGCCTTCAAGTCTTTCATTCAGCGGATGGAGACACAGCTCAAAAACCAGGAGGCAGAACCGATGGTGGCCTTCAGTGACAGCATCAACCATGCCATCTATGGCAACAACCCGATGACAAACAGAATCAAGTTATCTGATCTCGCCAAGGTTGATTACGACCGTATCATGGAGATGTTCAAACAGCAGTTCCGCAATCCGGGTAGCTTCACCTTCACCTTTGTTGGCAATGTAGATGCCGAAAAAGTTCGTCCCGTTGTGGAACAGTACCTGGCCTCTCTGCCGGGTGATGCAGTGAAGGGTGAGTTTATCAAGGTACCAATGTCATTCAACGAGGGTAAATCGGTGAATGTTTTCAATCGGGAGATGCAGAACCCGAAGGCTTCTGTCTTCAATGCTGTTACCGGCAACATGGAGCGTAACATGAAGAACCAGATCCTGATGAGCATGTTCGACCAGATCCTTGACATCGTCTACACCGAAAAGGTTCGGGAAGAAGAGGGTGGCACCTATGGTGTTTCCACTGGGGGAGCCATTTCCCGTTACCCGGAAGGACAGACAGTGCTCCAGATCATGTTCGATACCGACCCCGAAAAGAAAGATCACCTGAATGAAATCATCTTGAAGGAACTGGAAGGTATTGCAATCAATGGTCCCCGTGAATCGGACTTCATCAAGGTGAAGGAATACATGAACAAGAGCTTTAACGAGAACCTGAAGGAGAACGGTTACTGGAGAAACATCCTGGATCAGCTCTACTTCTACGGAGAAGACATGCACACCGGATACATTGATGCCGTCAACGCCATGACACCGAAAGATGTACAGGAGTTCACTGCTGAGCTTCTCAAGCAGGGCAACCTCAAAACCATCATCATGATTCCCTAAAGGCCGTTGGATCATAGAGTGATCCGACAAGACCAACTAATAAAAGAGGCCGTCTCATCGTACTACATGAGATGGCCTTTTTGTGTTTATACGTTACAGTTTGAGTAGCCCTATTTCAGGAAGAGACAGCCTACCTTCTTCGTTACAGGTTCTAATCTCGTTCTAATCTCGTTCTAATATGGTTCTAATATGGTTCTAATAGATTCGAACCAGATTAGAGTCAGTTACGACTGAATTGATACGCAGTAAAAAGCCATATAAGGCGAATCTTAGTGGGTGGGATAAAAAAAAGCCATCTCATTTGTATATTGAAACGGCCTCTTTTTTTTGAACTCTACTTAGCTGTTTTTCATTCTACTAACTTGATTGTTTGTGGCTGACCGGTGTAGACCACTTCGATTCCCGTCGCATCGGGGTTTACACCCTGAGGTCTGTTTTTATCGACATAGACAAGTTGGAAAGTGCGCTCCTGCAACATGCCGTCGAACGACCCCTGCCGCTCTCCAATTTCAAGTGTGCGGGAGGCATCGTTATAATTGAAGTCGATGGTGGTATAGGCTCCTTGCTCGTAGTTGTAGTTCACCCCTTCGTCTTCGTAGAGCGTGAATTTTCCGTTCTTACCGGCATAGAGATAAAGGGTGATCTG
The DNA here is from genome assembly GCA_012799155.1 of Bacteroidales bacterium. GTDB lineage: Bacteria > Bacteroidota > Bacteroidia > Bacteroidales > Dysgonomonadaceae > Proteiniphilum. The sequence goes on from JAAZLV010000410.1 coordinate 2,886, forward strand.
TTCCGGCTTTTTCTCGTCGCTGTACTGAATCTCCGGTCCAAACGGAACAATCGCTCCCTCTTTCACGAAAAGTGGCATGCGGCTGTAGGGAGCTTCGACCCTTATTTTTTGGCCCCCCTCCACAAATGCTCCGGTATAGAAATCATACCAGCCTGTGGTTGTGGGGAAATAGACTTCCCGATCGGTGGCCTGGTAGGTGTAGACAGGACAAACCATCAGTGCATCGCCAAACATATACTGGTCACCGATGTCATTTACTTTCGGATCTTTACCGAAATCCATCACCAGGGCACGCATCATGGTGTAATCCTTGAAATAGGTCATCC
>JAAZLV010000411.1 GCA_012799155.1 Bacteroidales bacterium
CAGGAGAGGGTGAAGACGAAGGCAGTGAAGCCGATGGCCAGTCCCACGATGCTGATGATGCTCTGTGTCTTGTATTTCAGGAGGTTCCTCCAGGCTACGGTGAGATAGTGTCTGATCATATGTGATTGGTTGTTGTTCCGTTTTTCATGTCTGTTATTGAATGATTAACTCCTCCACGTTCCCGAAGGATGCATAACCATTCACCACTACCCGGTCACCGGGTGCCAGTCCGCTCAGGATCTCGTACTGCACGGGGTTCTGCCGGCCAATGGTGATGGGTGTCTTCACTGCCTTGTCGCCCTTGCTGTTCAGCTTGTAGATCCACTGCCCGCCGGTGTACTGGAAGAAGTCGCCCCGTGGCATCACCATCGCTGTCTCCGGTTGTCCCAATTCAATCTGCAGGCGGTAGCTCTTGCCGATGCGCAGGTTGTCGGGTTGATCGTTCGTGAAGATCAGGTCCACCCGGAACTGGCGGTCTCTCACTTCGGGCACCACCTTCGACACCCGTAACGGGAATCGCGTGCCCTGATAGGTGACCGTTGCAGGCAGTCCCACGGTGAGCCGGTCGATGTAATATTCACTCAGCTGGGTGTGTATCTTGAAGTTGTCCATCACCTTGATCTCGCCGATCTGTTCAGAGGCTCCCACACGCTGACCGGGGGTGACTCTGAGAAAACTGAGCTGTCCCGCGTTGGTGGCCCTTACCATCAGGTTGTCCATCCGTGAGCGGGCATGTGCCATGCTTCTGGCGGCACGCTCCAGCTCCCTCTCCATCAGTTCGCGGCGCAGCAGGGTGGCGCTGCTGTCCTGCTTCAATCCTTCGAGTTGCAGCAGGGTGCTTTTGGTCCTGTAATCGAACTCCTCGCGCTGCACATCGAGCTGTGCCTTGCTCTTCACCCCCATCCGGTATTCCTCCTCACCGAGCCGCAGGTCTTTCTCCAGACGGCTCAGCTCATAGCGGGCCTGCAGCGCCTGCTGTTGCAAAAGTATCGATTTCTGCTCCATCTCCACCTTTTTCTCCTGATAAAGTATGCGCTGTTGCTCCCATTCCTCCTGTTTCTCCTCAATCTCTCTTTCCAGTTCAGGGTTCTGCAGTGTCAGGATGAGTGCGTCACGCTCCAGCATGGCCCCCTCTTCGGCGACGATCTCCTTCACGATCCCTGCCTCCAGGGTGTTCAGCATGATGGTGAGAATGGGCTGCACGATTCCCTCGGCATCAACATAATCGAGAAAGTGTGACTCCACCACCTCGGCGATGGTGATCTTCTCTTCCTGAATCCGCTGCTTTCGTCCGCCCGACAGCGTGAAGATGAGGTAGGCGAGGAACAGGGCAAAAGCTGCAGCGGCCAGCAGCGGGAGTCTGTGTCGCCGCAGGAATGATCTCTTTTGCAGTTTGATGTCCATCGATGAGTCGCGTGACTCATGGAAGCTATCGGTATTGTTTGCGTTGTTCATTTCATTTTCATTGTTAAAATTCCTGTTCCCCGACCATGATGGGAGCATTCATCTGAAAATCGTATCCCGTGATGCTCCGCAGTGCGTAATAGAGGTTCCAGTAGTTGTGCATCTCGCTGATGTAGGCGCGTTGTGAGCTGTCTTTCTCGGCGATGGAGGCATTGAGGTCGAGCAGCGTGGACTTGCCCAGCAGGTAGAGGCGGTAGGCCACCTCGTTCCTGCGTGCGGCACGTACCGATGTCTTTTGTGCGATGGCCACCTTGTTGG
>JAAZLV010000412.1 GCA_012799155.1 Bacteroidales bacterium
ACACTATCTCACCGTAGCCTGGAGGAACCTCCTGAAATACAAGACACAGAGCATCATCAGCATCGTGGGACTGGCCATCGGCTTCACTGCCTTCGTCTTCACCCTCTCCTGGATCAGGTATGAGAAGGGGTACGACAGCCACAATCCCGATGCAGAGAGGATATACCGTGTCTTTTTCAATGACTCCACCCAGGTTGAAGGGGTGACGAATATGACACCCAAGATCCTGGCCTCCTACTTGATGAAAAACTATCCGGAAGTTGAGGCTGCGACCAGCATCTATTCCTACAAGACAGATCTGAACCTGAACGAAAAAGCGTTCCTCACGGATGTGCATATCGTTGCGGCCGACACCTTTTTCTTTCCAGTTTTTTATCCGGAGATCAGGATATCATACCCACCCACCATTCCCCCAAACAACTATCTACTTACCGCGAGCACTGCTAAAAAGCTGGGCTTAAAGGAAGAGCAAAGTGGAACAAAGATCGACTCGCTGCAGATCCATCTGTTGGCTGTCGTGCCCGACAAACCAAAGCAAAGCAATGTACCCTTCGATCTGATCACGGTGTCTCAACCGGAAGAAATCAAAGAGAATGCATGGGGCTATCAAGATTGTTTCACATACATACGGGTAAAAGAGGGGATCAACATAGCGCACCTGCAGGAGAAACTGGAGGAGATAAGCATCGAAAATAAAGTTGCTGAAGACATCTCTTTTACCCAGCAGTTCTCCTGCCGACTGGTGCCCCTCTCCAACCTGCGCACCCTCCACCCCAACACGGAAGTGGCCATACGCTACCAGCAGCTCAGGCTCTTTGCGGGGGTTTCCCTGCTGGTGATCATCAGTGCCTTCTTTAACTTCCTGATGCTCTTCCTCAACAAGATAAAGATCCGTCGCCGTGAGTGGGAACTGCACCAAGTGAACGGAGCCACCAACCTGCAGCTGCTGCTCATGCTCTTTTGCGAGTTTGCGATGCTCCTGCTGATTGCACTGGCCATCGGGTTGTCGCTGACCGAACTGCTGTTCCCGCATTTCATCCGGTTCTCGATGCTTGAAGCACCCAAATCGTTCTTCTGGCGCGAAGCAATCCTCTTTGGGATGGCATTGCTGCTGCTCGCGCTACTGATCTCCTACCTTCCCGTGAGACACATCCTCCGGCGAATGATCCGTGAAACCCTTGCGCCCAAAACAGACCCGGGCAGGAGCAAAGAGCGATTCAGCCGCATCACGATCACCCTGCAGCTCATTATCAGCAGCATTCTCATCTTCGCCACCGTGCTCTTCTTTCTCCAATACAGCTACCTCAACAGCAAGGATATCGGCTTCAACCGGCACAATGTCAACAGCATCTCCTATTACCAGAATGAGATGCCGATCGATGAAATCAGAAGGGTGCCGGGGGTGGAAGAGGTGATTCCATTCGGGGGTGATTTCCTGCCAAAACGCTACAGCATACAAAGTTCTATGGAGGTGGTCAGAGACAATCAGAAAACGGAAATGGTAAGACTGCAAATTTACAGCATCAGCGGACCGGAATACATGGATTTCTTCGACATGAAACTGCTGGAGGGACGCAACATCTTCGCCGGCGAACATCAGGCATGCCTGATCAATGAAACGGGCAATCGGCTGCTTCAATCCAAAGACTCTGCCAATTCGAAAGAGATATTTGGATTGGAGGTAGTGGGTGTGATCGCCGACATGTATGTCGATTCTCCCCGGATACCGGTGTTTCCAACCATCTACAGGATACAAGAGACCCAGGGCGGAGAAGGAGGATACGTCCCCCGGCAATTTTTTGCCTACCGTTACACGGACGGTCAGAGGGAGGCAACAGAGAAGGAGATCAAACGGATTGCCGCCGAGAAGTTCGACAACCGGCACTTGTGGATTGACAATATGGAGGATATCTATGCCGCCTATACCCGGTCGGAAAGATATCTCCTCATCCTGTTGAGCATCATGACCGGCCTGGCCATCCTGATCGCCCTGTTCGGGGCCTACTCCATCATCACGCTGGCCTGCCGCCGTCGGCGCAAAGAGATTGCCATCCGCAAGGTGAACGGGGCAACTGTGCGGGAGATCCTGCAGCTCTTCCTGCGGGAATATCTCCTCATCACCCTCGTGGCCTGTTTGGTCGCTTTCCCGGCAGGTGTGCTGGTGATGCAACGCTGGCTGGAACAGTACAGCCGGCGGGTCTCCATGGAGTGGTGGCTCTTTGCCGCCCTCTTCCTGCTGATGGTGCTGCTGGTGCTTGCAAGCGTGCTCCTTCAGGTTGTAAGAGCCGCACGCCAGAACCCGGCCGTAGTAGTCAAATCAGAATAAAAAAACAATTCATATGATCCTGCAATATCTGAAAATAG
>JAAZLV010000413.1 GCA_012799155.1 Bacteroidales bacterium
ATCCCCTACTCTCTCGACATACAAGGGGAGATCATCCTGGCCAACGCGATGAAACAGTTCCGTAACTGCAGTTTTCGTATCAAGGGATCGGCCGCGCTTGAGATCTGTTACGTGGCGGCAGGCGTCAGTGATGGGTACTTCCATTCCGGACTTTCTCCCTGGGATGTAGCGGCCGGAGCTTTTATCCTGCAATGTGCCGGTGGCAGATGCAGTGATTTCAGAGACGGAGTGAATTTTCTTTTCGGTAGAGAGATGGTCGCCACCAACGGAAAAATACATCAAGAAATCTTGCAAACCATTATCAAAGTAGCATAATGGAACACCAAACCATCCTTCTTGCCTTTCTGCTTACGCTGTTCGCCGGTCTCTCCACTGGTATTGGCAGCCTGATCGCCTTCATGGCCAAACGCACCAATACCAACTTCCTGAGTCTTGCCCTGGGGCTTTCGGCCGGTGTGATGATCTACGTCTCCTTCATGGAGATGATGCCGCTGTCGGTGGAGTCGTTTACAGCACACTACGGTGAGAAAGTCGGGATGCTCTACCTGATCTTCGGATTCTTCGGGGGGATAGCCTTAATCGCGCTGATCGACTTCCTGGTACCCGAATCAAGTAACCCGCACGAAATGCACCGTGTGGAGGAGATGAGAGGTAACAGCCGACTGAAGCAAACCGGCATCATTGCCGCTATTACCATCGCCATCCATAATTTTCCAGAGGGGATCGCCACCTTTATGTCTGCGCTCACCACCCTCGAGGTGGCCATCCCCATCACGGCGGCCATAGCCATCCACAACATCCCCGAGGGGATCGCTGTGGCGGTACCCATATACCATGCTACCGGGAGCAAAAAAAAAGCATTCTGGCTCTCCTTCGCCTCGGGGCTGGCGGAGCCGGTTGGTGCGCTGATAGCATACCTCTTCCTAATGCCGTTCTGGAGTCCGGTGCTCAACGCTTTCGTCCTGGCAGCGGTCTCGGGGGTGATGATCTACATCTCGCTCGATGAGCTGTTACCTAGTGCCGAGAAATATGGTAAACACCACCTCTCCATTATTGGACTGGTGGCAGGGATGGGAATCATGGCTGTGAGCCTTTTCCTATTTATTTGAATGAAGAAACTAACTGATTGTAAACTGCATAAAACCAACCACAATGACAACAGATTTGACGCAGATTGGCGAACGAATCAAAGGATTACGCGATGCACTCGACCTCACACCGGAAGAGATGGCCCGTAAACTGGAGACTGAGACAGAAGAGTACCTGAAATATGAGACCGGAGAGTCCGATTTCTCTCTCTCCTTTCTCCAGCGCATTGAACGGGAGTTCAACGTTGACCTCGCTACCCTGATGTTCGGCACTGAGCCTAAGATGAACTCCTACTTCATCACCCGCAAGGACAAAGGTGTAAGCGCAGAAAGAGTATCGGCCTACAAGTATCAATCGCTCACGGCAGGCTTTACCAACAATGTGGCGGAGGTGTTCGTAGTGACAGTGGAGCCCAAACCAATGGAATCAGATTACTACAAGAGCATCCATGCAGGCCAGGAGTTCAACATGATCCTGGAGGGGAGTATGGGAATGACCATCAATGACAAGGAACTCGTTCTGAACGAGGGAGACAGTATCTATTTCGACTCCTCACTGCCTCATGGCATGAAAGCGCTGAACGAACGACCGGTAAAGTTCCTCGCCGTGATTCTTTACCCATGAACAAACAACTCACAGACAACAGGTTATCATGATTGAAAAATTTGTAAAACAGATCTCATTTTCATCTCACCGGGATTTTACGGAACACTACAAAATTATTGTACCGGAACAGTTCAATTTCGCCTACGATGTAGCCGACGAATGGGCCCGTACCCAACCGGACAAAAGGGCACTCTGCTGGACAAACGACCAGGGAGCACATCGAGACCTCACCTTCGGTGAGTTGAAAAAGCTCTCCGACCAGACCGCCTCCTGGCTCCAGTCGCTAGGAATCGGCAAGGGAGACATGGTGATGCTTATTCTGAAACGCAATATTGAATTCTGGCAGACCATCCTGGCACTTCACAAACTGGGTGCTGTGGCAATCCCCGCTACCCATCTGCTCACCGAAAAGGATATCACCTATCGCAACAACGCTGCCGGTATCAAGGCGATAATAGCCACGGACGATGAGAACCTTGTTACCCATGTGAACCAGGCCATGGAACAATCGCCCACTGTAATTCATCGCATCCTTGTGGGAGAACGGATCCCCGACGGATGGCTCGATTATTACCGGGGCGTGAACAAAGCCACCCCCTTTGTAAGGCCGGAAAGAGTAAATAGCAATGAGGATATCATGATCCTCTACTTCACCTCCGGCACTACAGGACAACCCAAGATGGTAATCCACGATTTCACCTATCCCTTGGCACACATTACCACGGCAAAGTACTGGCACAACCTGCACGAGGAAAGCCTGCACCTCACGGTGGCCGATACCGGGTGGGCGAAAGCGGTATGGGGAAAGCTCTACGGCCAGTGGATAGTAGGTGCTGCCGTCTTCGTCTACGACTTCGAGGGGCGTTTTATCCCGGAGGATATGCTACGTATGATCGCTACCTATAAAGTGACTTCTTTCTGTGCCCCTCCAACCATCTTCCGCTTCATGATCCGTGAGGACCTTTCAAAATATGATCTCTCTGCACTTGAGTACTGCACCACTGCTGGTGAGGCTCTCAACCCATCGGTCTACGAGAACTTTTACCAGCAGACCGGCATCAAGATGATGGAAGCCTTCGGTCAGACTGAGACCGCCCCCACAATTATTACCTTCCCCTGGATGGAACCCAAGCCGGGATCGATGGGTGTTCCCAATCCACTCTACAAGATGGATCTGATCACTCATGACGGTCGTTCGGCCGAAGATGGGGAGCAGGGAGAGATCGTCTTCTATACCGATGAACAACATCCACTAGGCCTCTTCATGGGTTACTACCGTGATGAATCACTCACGCGTAGCGTCTACGCCGACCACCTTTATCGCACTGGCGACATGGCTTGGCGAGATGAGGATGGCTACTATTGGTTCGTGGGACGTACCGACGATGTGATCAAGAGCTCCGGTTATCGTATTGGCCCCTTTGAAGTAGAAAGTGCCGTGATGACCCACCCCGCAGTAGTGGAGTGTGCCATCACCGGTATGCCCGATGAGATTAGGGGACAGGTGATTAAGGCTACTATCGTATTAGCTACCGATTACAGGGAGAAGGCGGGCGAAGCGCTGGCTCATGAGATCCAAGAGCATGTGAAGCAGGTGACGGCACCCTACAAGTATCCCCGAATCATTGAGTTTATCGACGAACTGCCAAAAACCATCAGTGGAAAGATCCGCCGCGTTGAGATCAGGGAGAAAAACTGACAACTGAACCGTAAGGGGAGTTGTGTGTTATTTCTATTATAGAATTTGTAAGAATAAAAAGATTGAATTAGAGTATGAAGAAAGCATTTGTATTTCCCGGACAGGGAGCCCAGTTTGTAGGTATGGGAAAAGATTTGTATGAGAGCTCTCCCGTCGCCCAGGAGTTGTATGAGAAGGCAAACGAAATCCTGGGATTCCGCATCACCGACCTAATGTTTGAAGGCACTGAAGAGGACCTACGACAAACAAAAGTAACTCAACCTGCCATCTTCCTCCACTCGGTAATCCTTGCCAAAACATTGGGTGAAGAATTCAAACCCGCTATGACGGCAGGTCACTCGCTAGGCGAATTCTCAGCACTGGTAGCCGCGGGGGCACTCACTTTCGAAGATGGTCTTAAACTTGTTTATAAACGTGCGTTGGCCATGCAGAAAGCGTGCGAGGCGGAGCCCTCCACTATGGCAGCCGTACTTGCATTGCCAGATGAGAAAGTAGAAGAGATTTGCGCTTCCATCGACGAGGTGGTGGTGCCGGCCAACTTTAACTGTCCGGGGCAGATCGTTATCTCCGGAAGCATTGCAGGCGTGGAAAAAGCTTGTGAACTGATGAAGGAGGCGGGTGCCAAGAGAGCCCTGCTGTTGAAAGTAGGAGGAGCCTTTCACTCTCCGC
>JAAZLV010000414.1 GCA_012799155.1 Bacteroidales bacterium
CAGGAGAAGGCGCTCTATGCCAAGACATCGCTCGAGGAGAGTGATCTCACCGCTGCAAAGCTGTGGCTGCTTGACGAAGTGCACTGCTTCCGCACACAGATCCTCCACCTCTGCAATCTGAAGAAACGACGCAACAACCAATCTATCTTCTCCTATGAGGCGGGCAGCATCGATACGCTGATCAACATCGTGGATCAGAACGAAGGTCTGACGGTGATACCGGAGATGGCGCTTGCCAACCTTAGCGAGACACAACGAAAGAATGTGCGCCCCTTCAGAAAAAATACACCCGTCAGGGAGGTGAGCTTGATCACTCGCAAGGAATTCTTTCGCGAACGACTGCTCAACATCCTCATCGATGAGGTAAAGGCAGCGGTACCCCGTGCGCTTCAGGATGAGGCAATGAAGAAATATGTGGTACCGCTCTAAGAAGAGTGAAAAGCCATATGTTTACACACTACACACTACAGCATCAGTTTGAACCCGGCGAAGAAACTCCGCGGGCTGCCTGGACCGTACATATAGCTGGAAGCCCTACCCGCACCAGTGTCGAAATCCTTCTGGAATGCATTTGTGATGTTTTGTATCCCGGCATTGAGCTGCAGAGAGGTCTCCTCGTTGAGGCTGAAGGTATAGGAGGCCCTCATGTTCAGTTCAAAGAAGGAGGGAGACTCCTCAGTTATGTTCACTGTTGAAAAACGATCTACTCCCTCCCTGCCGAAGCCAGCCTCGTGGGGTACAGCCATGCTACCGGTATAATTACCCGAAAGTGTGGCTGCAAATCTGCGTGTGGCATTCCAGGTAGCTACGAAATAGGCGTAGCTGTTGGGGGTGCGCATCATTCTTCGTGTGGGGGTTACACGATCAAGTACCTCCTCTTCTGATGTCTCCGGTACCCACCACTTGCGTTCCTTGTCATAGAGGCTGCGTTGAAGCGTTGCTCCCGCCTGCAAGTCGACCGTGGTGCCGATAGCTGCCCTGCCTTCCAGGTTTATCCCGAATACCTTTGCACCATCATCCGCATTCTCGATAAGGATTTCATTACCCCGCTTTACACCGGTAAAGGGTCTCTCCAGGCGGGTGTAGAACCCTTCGACCAGCAGGTTGAAAAGTGTGATGTCTGCCTGGTGGTAGAGATCGGCAGATCCGCTGATGCTGTGTGAACGCTCTTCCTTCAAGTCGTCCGAGAGACGTCTGATCACTTGGGCTCCCCCGGCAATATCCACATGCAGATCCTCGTCGAATAGCTGTGGAGCACGGAAGCCACCACTATAGGTGAGTCTCAGATTGATATTTTGCGTAGGATTGAAACGCAGATTGAGACGGGGACTGAAAATGGCCCGCTCCACCATATTGTGTTTGTCGAACCTCCCTCCCAGCAAGATGCTCCAGACCTCTGTTTTCCACTCGTTCTGCAAAAATGCGGCAGCATTCCGGGTCTCTTGTGAGATGCCCAGGTGGCGATAGCCACTTTCATCCTCCAGTTTACTACCGAGATATTCCATTCCTGCAGTAAGATCGGCCGGCATAAACCAGAGTTCTTCGAACGAGTAGAGATAGTGCCCTCCCACTTGATAGGTCAACTCACTGGCCTGCCCGAAAGCATTCCTGCGGAGCAGGTTGTTTTCCAGGATGTTATTGATCTGTTCCACATCCTCTTCTGTCATTCCTGGCTTGATCTCAGGAACATCATTGTAGGGATCACCTGCACCATAGTAACTGTCGCGTCTGGTATGTTGTGCTGCTGCATAGAGGCTGACGCGCTTGCGCTGGTCAGGGGAGTAGCGATCGAAACCGATGGAGCCACTGTGGATAGCATGTTCCACCTGTTCAGCAATGTAACTCTCATAAGGCTGCAGGTCGAGCCTGTCACCACCTCGGCGAAACTCATGCATGTGGCGGTATTCAAGTGTTAATCGGGAGTATGGATCGCTTCTAAAGAAAGAGCGAAACCCGAGGGATCGATTCTGCAGGAGCGGCAATTCAGTGAAGCCATCACCATCCAGATCATATCCTTCGCGGAGGCGGTGCTGGCCAAATACCATGATACCTGCATTGCGGGAGTCGTTCACTAAAGAAGCATTGAAAGTGCTGTTGTTTTCAACTGCGCCTCCACCCATGGAAGTGAATGTATTTGCAAACTCACCGCTGTTGCGGTTCGGATCACGGGTGATGATGTTGATGGTGCCTCCTATTGCGTTGGCACCGAAGAGGGCAGAGCCTCCTCCACGAACAACCTCGATTCGCTCAATCATGTTGGCGGGGATCTGCTCAAGCCCGTAAACGCCGGCCAGTGCACCTATGAGGGGACGCGAGTCGATCAGTATCTGTGAATATGAGCCTTCCATACCATTGATGCGCAATTGTGTAGTACCGCAATTCTGGCAGTTGTTCTCCACCCTTAGTCCCGGTTGGAACCTGAGCCCGTCGGAGAGTGTTTTAGAGTTGGTCACCTCCAGCATCTGCATGTCGAGTACGCTCACCAGTGAGGGAGCCATTCGACGTGTGGTCTCATTACGGTTGGCAGAGACCACCACGGCATCGAGTGAAACGCTTTCCTCGGTGAGTGTGAAATCAATTTCGAGAGTGCTGTTGGGCTTGATCATTACCGCACTCCCGGCAGTTTTGTAACCGATCATTGAGGCTTCCAGGATGAATTCTCCCACCGGTAGGTTGCGGAGGAAGTAATGACCTGTATGGTCGGTGGTGATGCCGATGGTTGTACCCTTCAGTTTGATTGTCACAAAGGGCAGGTGTTCACCCGTCTTACTGTCCAGAACATGCCCGTAGATGTTGGCGTCGGTTCTTTTGGATGATGCTGCGTCAGTTTGAGCGTATGAGGTAGAAATACAGACGTATAGTGTGAGAAGAAAGAGGATTCTTTTCATTTTACTTTTTTATATGGAGTGATGAAATAGGGTTTCGGAACACCATAAACTGATGGGTGTCCGTTTTTAAAAATGGGAGTAGATGGTCAGGCTGCAGCGGGTGGGGCTCTCAACTGTCGAACAGATACCGGGGCAATGAGATGTAGCTGTTCATAGTGGGAGGG
>JAAZLV010000073.1 GCA_012799155.1 Bacteroidales bacterium
AATAAATGATTCACTGAATCAGTAATTGAATTCTCTGTAAAAATCAATCGTTTCCCGGGTCAATATATCCAGACGTACGTAATTTCGTTGCTTCACCGGCTTCCTGTATATCATGAACTCTATCATTGTCTTCATGGCAAGAAACCCCTGGTGTTCGGGTTCCTGACCAATTAGAAAATCTATGTATCCCTCACGCAATCCTTTCACGTTGGATACCGTAAGGTCAACCCCGATGAGGTGAATATCTTTGATGCCATTCCTGGCAAAATAGTCTGCCAACATCCCTCCTCGTGAGTTGAAAAAGACTACACCTCCCACCGAATGTTTGCTTTGGAAAAATTCAGACATCCAAACTTCATTTTTCTCCGGTTCAAAGGCAGAAAATGGGATTTTCAAGATGCTGTTGGCGATCTTCTTCTCCTCCAGGTAGTCGTGAAATCCTTTCTTTCGAAGGATGCTGGTATTGGCACTCTCATCGCCGATCCGTACAGCTTGCGACATACCAATATCAGAGCCTGCAGGGATGATGGAGGTGATCAACTTAGCCATCAAATAACCGCACATGTAATGATCGGAGGTAAAAAATGCGAGAGGTGAACTGTTGTCCATGGTTGAATCCACGAAGATATAGGGGATCCCCCGCTCTTCCAGCAGGCGAGTGAGCCGGAGTGTTTCCTCCTTAAAGGTGAGCCCGATGATCACCCCATCGGCGTCGATTTCAACAATTCGGTCATACACTTCACGACAGGAGTAGACATCAAACTCATTGTATGTGTGCACCAGACACTTCACACGAATATTCTCATATTCCTCAAGTGCATGCTGAATCCCCGAATGAATGCTGTCCCAATACTCTCCCTCGGTAACACTTGGTGTAGTTATCACTACCTTATATTTTCGCTTCAGTGATAATCCTGAGATGTGAATGTTGGGTTTATAGTTCACTTTCTTCAGTACCTCCTCAACTGCCTTGCGAGCAGATTCTGATACATTTCCCCTGTTATGCAGGATTCTGTCGACAGTGCCTGAAGAGACGCCGGCCATTTCTGCAATATCCTTGATACGGGCTTTGCGTTGCATTTAGGTTCTTTTAAAGGTCAATTTTCCAAAAAACTACAATGAATCTCCAATCCAGTTATTTTCATTGCAAAGAAACAAACTTTTTCTCGATTTCCATCAAATAAACATTTTGAACCTCTCATTCTCTCTCTGTTTCAGGTTGCAAAATGAAATAAATCAGCTATATTTGCAGTTATTGGTCTCAAATACCGTTGAAAATAAACTTTTTGATTCACATGAAACATGTCATATCAATATTGACGCTCACTCTGTTGAGTCATATGCTTTTTCCACAAGAAATAGGTGAATATTTTCCCGATCAACAACTAACAACAGTCGGGGCTTACTACTACCCTGAACACTGGGATGAGTCGCAATGGGATAGAGATCTGATGAAGATGGCCGAGATGGGATTTGAGTTCACCCATTTTGCCGAATTCGCCTGGGCTCAGCTAGAACCTGAAGAGGGGGTATACGACTTCGGATGGCTCGACAGGGCCATTTCACTGGCCGCCAAACATAATCTAAAGGTAATTCTCTGTACCTCAACCGCGACCCCACCGATCTGGCTTGTACGTAAACACCCTGACATCCTTATCACAAACGAAGATGGCACCCGCTATGATCATGGTTCAAGACAGCATGCCTCTTTCTCCAATGAATATTATCGCACCTATTCCATGAAGATGATTGCTGAGCTGGCTAAACGCTACGGTGAGGATAAACGGGTTATCGGATGGCAACTGGACAACGAACCCCACTCAACCGTTGATTATGGTGATGATGCTCACAAACGCTTTCGTCGGTGGCTGAAAATGAAATACAAAGATATTGAATCGCTAAATCATGCCTGGGGTACGAATTTCTGGAGTGGTACATACAACAATTTCAATGAGATCAACCTGCCAAAACATAGGCAATGGGGTATGAACCTCTATCAGCGGCTCGATCACAGTCGTTTCTGCGACGAGGAAACTGCCACTTTCCTTGATGAACAGGCCCAAACACTACGGCGTCACATCTCACCCCAACAGTGGATCACTACCAATTTCATCCCGATGTATGATGCCCGCTTCATCGGTGCGGACAAAGAGCTCGATTTCATCAGCTATACACGCTACATGGTTTATGGTGAACACAAGGGTATCGGTGAAAAAGGATACCGCGTGGGTGAATACTCTCGGATTGCAATGGCCAACGACTATTTCCGCCCCCTTTCACCCCTCTTTGGAGTCATGGAGCTGCAGCCGGGGCAGGTGAACTGGGGAACGGTCAACTCTCAACCACTTCCCGGAGCTGTTCGCCTCTGGCTCTGGCATGTCTTTGCCGGAGGAAGCCGGTTTACCTGTACCTACAGATTCAGGGCACCTATTTATGGTTTTGAACAGTACCATTACGGCATCGTGGGTCCCGATGGTGTCACTCCCACCAGTGGTGGCATCGAATTCCAGCAGTTTATAAGTGAGATTGAATTGCTCAGAAAAAATGTGTCTCTCCTTCATCAGCCAGAAGCCTATCTAAAGAGAAAAACAGCCATTCTCTATAATCCCGACAACACAGTCGCAATTGAGCAGAACAAACAGACTCAGCACTGGAACACGGAAGCACATCTCTTAAAATACTATCGCGCGTTGAAATCATTTGGTGCACCCGTTGATTTCATCCGTGAAGATACAGACTTTACAGCCTACCGGGTGATTGTGGTGCCGGCTTACCAGCAGATGAGTCTTGAGCTCATCAACAAACTTACCAGCTTTGCTGAAAATGGCGGAAACTTGGTTATCTCATGCAGGAGCGGTCACCAGAACGAGCTGGGTCACCTCTGGGAAGCAAAGCACGCAGAACCCATTTACGGCCTTATTGGTAGTGAGATTGCCTTTTACGACCTGCCACAGTCCTTCGATCCGGGCATAGTGGAAATGGAAGGAAATATGTACAGCTGGAACAGCTGGGGTGACATCCTGGAGCCTTCTATCGATACTGAAAGTTGGGCTTCTTATCAGGGTGATTTTTATGCTGGCAAGAGTGCAGTCACCTTTCACCCGCTGAAAGAGGGCAGTGTCACCTATGTGGGTGCAGATAGTCAGAAGGGTGATCTCGAACTTGAAGTACTGAAGAAACTGTATGATCGTCTGGAAATTCCGATCGAGAGCTATCCCCCGGGCATCATCGTTGAATATCGCGATGGGTTCGGAATTGCAATGAATTACAGTGATTCTGCCTATAAAATTGACCTGTCGAAAGATACGGAGATTTTAATTGGAGAAAAGGAAATCCCAACTGCAGGTGTTCTGGTCTGGAAAATTAATTGACATATAGATGCAAGTTGATCAACGATTCATTAATACATTCAGCTGTGTACGTGCACAATTCTGTAACTAAGTTTCAGACTACCGTATCATCAATCATAATGACCGCTGCAACATATAGAAAACTGATAGAGAAATTAAGCAAAACAAAAAAATATCTTTAATAACTTAAATACCAAATTATAACAGGAATGAACAAACAAATTATCTGGATCCTATTTATTGTAGGGATCATTAGCATCTCTGGCTGCAAGCAAAAATATGCCCAT
>JAAZLV010000074.1 GCA_012799155.1 Bacteroidales bacterium
ATCCATGTGGCAAAGTCAGTGATATCCTTCACAAAAGGTGATGATTTCTGTCTTCCTTTTTTATAGGAGGAAGCAGACTTTTGATCAATTTCCGGTTCAGCTGAATCCCCTTTCTGCAACAAGGCAACAAAAAAACCTTCACCACTTGTCTTGTGGGGTAGAAAACGATAACAAACCGCATCACGAACCAAGGAGGGTGTGATTCCCCATGTCGATTCAATCTCCACCTCCACAAATGATGCACCCAGAGCATGTACCGACCAAAGTGTATTCTCCTCGTTCTCGGAACTGTTAAAAGTGCAGGTGCTATACACAAGCAGGCCTCCCGGTTTGAGTGAGGGCCACACATCAGTAAGGATATCCCTTTGTCGTGCCGCACACATCGCCACATTCTGTGTGGACCACTCCTCAATGGCTACCTTGTCCTTGCGAAACATACCTTCTCCCGAACAGGGAGCATCTACCAGAATAAGATCGAACAGTTCTGGAAAAGCATTGAAATCACGGGGATGATTATTTGTAACCACACTCGACGAGATTCCATACTTTGTCAATGTCTCTGATAGAATGTTTGCTCGCTGTCGTACCAGCTCGTTACTCACCAGCAGACTTCCTTCAGGCAATGCAGACAACAGACTGACTGATTTTCCACCTGGAGCACCGCAGAGATCTAGACATACTGCTGGCTCCTTCACGTGCTGTCGTACCACATGTTCCACGAACATGGAGGAGGCTTCCTGTACGTAGTAGTAACCGGCATGGAAGAGTGGATCGAAGGTAAAGGCTGGACGCTCTTTAAGGTAATAACCCCAATCCGACCAGGGTACCGGCTCCAATGGAAGTTTGAAACCCAACGGATTTCTTTTCAACTTGTGCGGGTTCAGACGAATCGTTACCGGAGCATCGCTGTCAAGTGCTTCGAACAATTGTTTCGAATCATTACCGAACAGTGACCACATGGAGAGGATGAAATCTTCCGGAAGTTTCATTGAACAGATCTTTTGTTTGCAAAGATAAAGGATTTTTGCAGAAACGTTTTGAAATGATTCTCTATTGCACATCATCGATTAATGCTATCTTTGTCTCATCATTTCTGAAAATCAATGCAAATTGAGAACAATGAAATACAACAAATCCCCCCTACCCTGGAAAGTTATTGAGAGTGAATACCTTCACAAAAGGCCTTGGCTCACTGTGCGAAAAGAAAAGCTGGAAATGCCGAACGGCAATGTAGTGCCGGATTACTTTGTTCTGGAATACCCCAACTGGGTAAATATCATCGCCATCACAAAGGAAGGTAGGTTTATACTGGTAGAACAATACCGCCCCGGTATCGGTAAAACTTGTATTGAACTTTGTGCCGGGGTATGTGAAGAGAAGGATCCCTCTCCGCTTGTCTCTGCACAGCGTGAACTGCTGGAAGAGACCGGTTACAGCGGAGGGCAATGGAAGGAATTCATGCGTGTTGCCCCGAACGCCAGTGCAGCCAACAACTACTCTTGGTGCTTTATCGCTGAAGGTGTGGAGAAAACCGGTGATCAGACACTTGAAGAGTCTGAAGACATTACGGTACATCTCTTTTCATATGATGAGATAAAAACACTGCTTACAAGCGACCAGATTGTTCAGGCAACCATGGCCGCACCTTTATGGAAATATATCGCGATGCAAGAGAAATAGAATGGACTGAGCCTCGTTTCATAACCTTATTTTGACTAATTTTGCAGACAAAAGGTCTGCAAGCGAAATGGATAAACCATCACTATATTTGATACCTGTAATGCTGGGAGAGACCCCAGTTGATCAAGTGATTCCCTCATACAACTCGACGGTGATATCTCATCTGAAACATTTCATCGTGGAGAATGTGCGTTCGGCACGTCGCTTTTTGAAAGCGTGTAACCCTGACATAGAGATTGACGCTCTTACCTTTTATGAGCTGAACAAGCACACTGACAGAGACAGCATATCAGACTACCTCATAGCCTTGAAAAAGGGCGAAAGTGTTGGCGTGATATCCGAGGCGGGATGCCCAGCAGTGGCAGATCCCGGAGCTGATGTGGTGGCTATCGCCCAGCAAGAGGGATATAAAGTTGTACCATTGGTAGGCCCCTCCTCCCTCCTGATGGCGGTGATGGCATCAGGTTTCAACGGACAGAGTTTTGCCTTTCACGGATATCTACCTATTGATCAAAACGAAAGGGCAAGAAGGATCAAGAAACTGGAAGCACGCTCCTATAGTGAAGATCAGACGCAACTATTCATTGAGACTCCCTACAGGAATCATAAAATTGCTGCAGACATCCTACAGCACTGCAATCCGGCAACGAAGCTATGCATCGCAATGAATATTTCATGTAAAGATGAATATATTGTCACGCGAAGTGTAAAAGAATGGAAAGGCAAACTACCGGAGATGCATAAAAAACCCTGTGTCTTTCTGATTTATAAAGGATCATGAATATTAA
>JAAZLV010000013.1 GCA_012799155.1 Bacteroidales bacterium
AGGCACAACTCAGTGGCGGCAACAAGCCAAATAGTGTGATTGACTCGGCTGCCAGTTACATCGCCGAGATGGAGAAAGATCACGATGCCGAGGGAGAACGGTTCCGCACCATCAGCGCGCTGACCGACGAATATACCCCTCCGGAGGATGCCTGCACTACCTATCGTGTTACATTCAGCATGTTGGAGGAGTTCGAGGATGACCTGCACCGGCATATCCACCTGGAGAACAATATTCTGTTCCCAAGATCAGTGGAGTTGGAAGAGAATTTTTAAGGTGTGAGGGGATGAGAGGGTATCCACCCTCTCTCCTTTTGCCCTCTTCTAACTTTATCTGTCGAGGGGTAGTCAAACAGCACAGGCGGTGCCGGCATTCTGCGCCAGTCAACAACAGCGGGGGAACTGGTGCGGGTGGTTCCGCTCCTAGATGCGTTACGATTGATTTCATCATAAGCCAGAAATTCCTCCAAAGCGAACTCCTCTCCCCCTAACTCCTTTATTCGTTTGAAGATGGCCATACGACTGGGAGCATTAAATCCGTCACCTTCCCAATGATAACGCATAATACTGTTCTGGCGTGAACGATACACACCCTTGGGATAGAGGTAAGCCCCCTCATACACTCCCAGATTCTCATTTACATATCGCTCATCCTCAAGGAACAGGTTCCATGCGACCTCACTGGGATTGCTCACGATGTCCACATTGGTGTAATACCCCAATGACTGCCAGTACTTAAGACCGCGTATCTGTTCATCTGGAATTACTCCGGTATTTCCCTGTTCCACATACTCGTCGGCCAGCTTACCAAAACCATGTCCCCCGGCTTCGTGTGCCACGAGTCCCTCTTCCTCACCGGCCTGGAAACAGAGTGTCACTGCAAAGCCATCAGAGTACATCAGGCAGAAAGAACGGAACTCTTTTACGTTATTGTTCATGAGCACGATTACCACCAACTCTGATTTTGGGATATTGCCATCCTCATCCTTGAACTCATCGATCGTCTCCAGCAATGCTTCTGCACCGCCATAAGCGGCATCATTGCTGATCGAACTTCCATCGAAAACAGTGCCGAGGGCAGTGGGATCATTGTATAGCCGGTCGATATATTCATTCTTCGACACAGCAGTGACCGCATAGAAATCAAAATAATCGCGATGAGACCGGTAGGGTTCGTACTTGAAAAAATTCTCCATTGCTCTCGTCATCGCCTGCATATAGGTGCCGTCGGCAATCATCCTGTCGGAATAACCATCTCCCATTACCACAATCTTGATCCCGTTGCCTTTGGTATGACTGTTCAGCAGATGCACTTTTCCGTGCTCGGAAAAATCGGTCGATCGATAGATATCGAACGTCAGCTCATAGCCATCACGCTGTGGGAGAATATCACTTATGATCCATACATTCATCCACTGGGGCGAGCCATACAGTGAAGGGGGGATAAGTCCGCTGAGACAGTTTTTACTCAGTTTCAACACACTTAACGAAGGGATATCAACAAACCCGACCGGTATCGTTCCCGTCAGATAATTATCATCGAGCCGCAACACTTTGAGCCTACTCAACTCAGTGATACCTGTAGGGATATCCCCCTCCAGAAGGTTACCGGAAAGAGATAGAAACTCAAGATACTCAAGCTCTCCTATATTGCCGGGAATAGCTCCTTCAAGATTGTTCTTTTGCAACATCAGGTTGGTGACACGACCATCTTTCATCTGTACACCATACCACTCATTCAGCGGCAAATCGCTCCCCCAATTCGTACTATTGCTCCATTGCGAGCCGTTTGTTGCGTCATACAATGCCATCAGCGCCTCCCTTTCAATCCGTGCCGGATTGTTTGCTGCGTTGGCATGCTGGTAGATGGTGACGGTATCATTGATCGACTCATCACCCTGTGCGTAGAAAAGAATCCTGGCAGTACGTGATTCAGGGGACTCATTGGCTGAGACCTCGAAATGAAGGGTATGGGTAGACAATGCCCTTGTGGTCACCTCGCTCACCCATTCAGCACCGGCAAGAAAACGCGATCCGTATTCAACTGAACTGTTGATCTCGACCACAACGCTCCCTCCTGTATCGGGTATATCGAAGTGCTTCTCTGCAAGGGTGATATGACGATGGAAATCCTGGTAGACGGTAACGGTATCTGACAATGCCTCGCTGTGAATCACAATCTTACCTACACGCGGTTCACCGCTTTCGTTCGCTTCCACCTGGAAAGTCAGATTCGTGGTCTTCAAAGCACGTGTTGTGGTCTCACTAATCCAGTCCGCCAGTAAATCAACCTCAAAATCGATGTTGGCTTTTACCTCCACTTCCACTTCACCACCAGCCCCTGCAATCTCAAATTTATCGGAAGTGACCGTGAGCGCATTTTTTTGTTTTTGCGTTGCAACAATGGTGACTGACTCGCTGCCCGATTTCAGTATGATTGAAGCATTCAACTCATCGGGCGTCTCATTCGGTTTAACGGTTATGGATAATGTACCCTTTCCTTTTTTCCCGCTGGTGGGTGTAAATGAGATCCATTCAGCAGCTCTTTCATTCGACAGCGATGCAGTCCAGTCGCCCCCGGCAGTGAAACTGACAGAGGCTGATCCGCCTTCCGGAGTAAATACCGGTTTCACGTTCTCCGATGCAGCCACAACCATTTCTGGACCTTCCTTCTGGGGTTCAGGTTGCGGCACGTTGGGATCATCCTTGGCACAACCGGCAACAAGGATGAGCCAGATGCTCATCGTGAACCACAGATACTTCGTATGTCGGATGTCCGATCTCAAAAAATTGATGGGCAGTCGTCTATAATCTTTAGATTGTTCTAATTTCATCACTTTAACAGCGTATAGTCTATGAATATTAGTGCAAAGTAACAAATATTTCACGAAGTTTATTCGATCTGGACACTTTTTGACAAATAAAATGAGTTTTTCACTCTTATTCCCACCGATTGTAAGGTGGTTAAGTAACGAAATCAGGGCAGAAATGGATTGACATTGCATACACTTTCGTACCTTTGATCAATAATTGTTTTTATCCATGACAGCTTCCCATTCGACATCCGCCGTGATTATCGCCAACGGTCGTTACCCGGACCATTCGTTGCCGCTGTCCCTGATCCGGGAGGCATCCTTTATCGTTTGCACCGATGGTGCAGCCAACGACTTTATCGCACGTGGAGGCAGGCCTGATGCAATTGTGGGCGACTGCGACTCCATCTCACCGGAGAACAGGGAGCGCTTCGCCGCCATCATCCATCCCAGTGCCGATCAGGAGACCAACGATCTAACCAAGTCGGTACAATACTGCGTTGCAGAGGGTCGCAAGGAGATTGTCATTGTGGGAGGTACCGGTAAGCGGGAAGATCACACCCTGGGCAACATCTCTTTGCTGGCGGATTATTGCCAGTTCGCACAAGTGATGATGGTCACCAACTGGGGACGCTTCACCCCCATCAACGGTAGCACCACATTCAAAAGTTTCAAGGGGGAACAGGTATCGATATTCGCCATCGATGCTGTGACTCTGACCACCAGAGGACTGAAGTATCCACTTCAACAGAGGGTGTTGACCAACTGGTGGCAGGG
>JAAZLV010000415.1 GCA_012799155.1 Bacteroidales bacterium
ACATATTCCAGTACCCCGCCCTCCACGTGATAGACATTCTTGAAACCGTTGTGGCGCAGGTAGGCACTGGCCTTCTCACATCGGATGCCGCCGGTGCAGTACATCACGATGTTCTTCTCCTTGTGCTCCTGCAGCATCTCTACAGCCATGGGCAACTGCTCCCGGAAGGTGTCGGAGGGCACCTCGATGGCATTCTCGAAATGACCCACCTCATACTCGTAGTGGTTGCGCATATCCACCACGATGGTGTCGGGCTGCTGTGTGAGTTCGTTGTATTCCTTTGCCTTGAGATATCTTCCCTTTTTGGAAGGATCGAAATCGGGATCCTCGATGCCATCGGCCACCACCTTGTGGCGCACCTTCATGCGCAGTACCCAGAACGATTTGCCATCGTCATCCACAGCGATGTTGAGGCGGATGCCGTTCAGTGCTGGATCGGCTGCATAGAGGATCTCGCGGAACAGATCCAGATTGCTCTCCGGCACGGAGATCTGTCCGTTGATCCCCTCCCGTGCAATGTACACGCGACCAAACACCCCGATCTCGTTGAAGCGGATGTAAAGGTGGTCGCGAAACTGCCGGGGATCATTGATTGTGAAATATTTGTAGAAGGAGAGGGTGATGCGGGGTTCTGTTTCCTGCAGCATACGCTCTTTCAGCTCCTTGTTGGAGATACGGTTGTGAAGTTGTGACATGTCAAACATTTTATATTATCGGACGCAACATATGATTGTATCACCCTGCACAGTGACGATCGTTGCAGCGTCACAAAAAAACCTCAACAGTGTTGTTGAGGTTTTTTTGAAGTGATTCGCCTGGGGTTCGAACCCAGGACCCCATCCTTAAAAGGGATGTGCTCTACCAGCTGAGCTAGCGAATCGACCTGGTGCTTTCTTTCAAAAGCGAGTGCAAAGATAAAACGTTTATTTCAGTTTTGCAACTGTTAAAGCAACATTTTGCCCATTTTTTCCCGGTTCAAAGCCATCGGCTGAAAACTAATACCTGTAGTGCTCCGGCTTGTAGGGACCCTCTACCGCAACACCGATATAATTGGCCTGCTTTTCAGTGAGCGTGGTCAGCTTCACACCGATCTGCTCCAGGTGTAGTCGCGCCACCTCTTCGTCGAGCTCCTTGGGCAGACGATAGACACCAGGCGCATAATCGTGCTGCCATAGGTCGAGCTGCGCCAGGGTCTGGTTGGCGAAGGAGTTGCTCATCACGAAGGAGGGGTGCCCCGTAGCGCATCCCAGGTTCACCAGGCGACCTTCGGCCAGCAGGAAGAGGGAGTTGCCCCCGGGGAAGGTGTACTTGTCTACCTGGGGCTTGATGTTGGCATGAACGATGCCCGGGAAGGTGGTCAGCTTGTCCACCTGTATCTCGTTGTCGAAGTGACCGATGTTGCAGACGATGGCCTGATCCTTCATCTGCTGCATATGGTCGATGGTGATCACATCGCGGTTGCCGGTGGTGGTGACGAAGATGTTACCCTCCTTCACCGCCTCCTCCATGGTGGTTACCTGGAATCCCTCCATAGCTGCCTGCAAGGCGCAAATGGGATCGATCTCGGTGACGATCACACGGGCTCCGTAAGATCGCATCGACTTGGCACAACCTTTGCCCACATCGCCGTAGCCCAGTACAACTACCACCTTGCCGGCAATCATCACGTCTGTGGCACGCTTGATACCGTCGGCGAGAGACTCGCGACAGCCATAGAGGTTGTCGAACTTCGACTTGGTCACCGAGTCGTTAACATTGATAGCCGGCACCAATAGCTCTCCCCGCTCCATCATCTGGTAGAGACGGTGCACACCGGTGGTGGTCTCTTCCGAAATACCTTTCATCTCGGCAATGGTCCTGTGCCAACGCTGGTCATCCTCCTTCAGGATGCGGTGCAGCGTGTCCAGGATTGCCTGCTCCTCGCGGTTCGATCCCTTGCGGTCGATGGTAGAGGCATCGTTTTCGGCCTGGTAACCCATGTGTACCAGCAGTGAGGCGTCACCACCGTCATCCACGATCATATGAGGCCCCTTGCCGCCGGGGAAGCGAAGCGCCATCTCGGTACACCACCAGTACTCTTCGAGCGTCTCACCCTTCCAGGCATAGACCGGGACACCCGCGGCAGCGATGGCGGCGGCGGCATGATCCTGCGTGGAGAAGATGTTGCAGCTGGCCCACCGCACATCGGCTCCCAGCTCCACCAGTGTCTCGATCAACACGGCCGTCTGGATGGTCATGTGCAGCGATCCCATCACGCGGGCACCCTGCAGCGGCTTCTCCGCGGCATACTTCCTGCGGATGGCCATCAGGCCGGGCATCTCATGCTCAGCGATTTCAATCTCCTTACGGCCATAGTCGGCCAGGTTGATATCAGCCACCTTATAGGGCAGGTCGGCAGAAAAATTGTGGTCCATATTCTATCAGTTTTGATTTATCGATTTTTAAGAATGCAAAGGTACGAATTTCGGGGAATGTTTCTACCTTTGATTGGTATAAAGCGTGTAAAACAGGGTTAAAAAGATGAGAGTCATCTATTCGAACTATTTACCGGTGAAGGGTTTCAGGGCTATCAACTTTTTCGGTATCATCGTTGCCAGAAGGGAACAGGGTGATCTTGAAGAACGAGTATTGCGCCATGAAGCTATCCATAGCCGTCAGATAAAAGAGCTCTGGGGCATTGGCTTCTATCTCTGGTATACCGGTGAATGGCTTGTCAACTGGATTCGCTACAAAGACCGGTATTTAGCCTACAGGCAGATAACCTTCGAGCGTGAGGCGTATAAATATGACCAAGACGAACACTATCTGGAAGGAAGAAGCCGTTATGCTTTTCTACGCTTTCTGAGGAGTAACGACACATAAAAACCATCAGAAACAATGAAAAGAATCACTGGAATCATTTTCTTTGCACTCCTGTTGCTCACGATGTGTGCGCAGGGACAATCACAGAAAACAAATACAAACCAAACAAGCAATATGAACTGGAATCCATTGACTCCCGAAGAGGAGCGAGTGATCGTTCACAAAGGAACGGAAAGGCCTTTCACAGGCGAGTTACTGAACAACAACGCGGAGGGACACTATCTCTGCAAACGGTGCGATGCCCCACTCTACCGGTCGCACGACAAATTTGATGCCCACTGCGGCTGGCCCTCGTTCGACGATGAGATTGAGGGAGCAGTGAAACGGGTACCTGATACCGACGGACGGCGCACCGAGATAATCTGTAACAACTGCGAGGCACACCTCGGACATGTGTTCCTCGGTGAAGGATTCACTGAGAAGCAGACGCGCCATTGCGTTAACTCGGTGTCACTAAAATTCGTGCCTGCAGAAAATACAAACCTAAAAAAGGTTTATTTTGCTTCCGGTTGTTTCTGGGGTACAGAGTACTTTTTCATGAAAGCCCCAGGTGTGAAGGAGACAAATGTGGGCTTCATGGGAGGCCACGTGGAGAATCCAACTTACGCCCAGGTATGTGAGAAGAACACCGGCCACCTGGAGACCACCGAAGTTATTTTCGACACCAACGAGACCTCCTACGAGGCGATGGTGAAGCTCTTTTTCGAGACGCACGACTTTTCACAGACAAACGGTCAGGGTCCCGACATCGGTCCG
>JAAZLV010000416.1 GCA_012799155.1 Bacteroidales bacterium
AAGCTTTACGGCGGCAACCCTGCCAACTTCCTCGACATCGGCGGCAGCTCCAACCCCACCAAGGTGATTGAAGCAATGAAGCTGCTGCTGGGCGACAAGAACGTGAAGGTGGTACTGATCAACATCTTTGGCGGTATCACCCGCTGCGACGATGTGGCAAAGGGTCTGCTGGAAGCATTCCAACAGATCAAGACAGAGGTGCCCATCGTGATACGCCTTACAGGCACCAACGAGAAGGAGGGTCGTGCCCTGCTGCAGGGTACCCATTTTCACGTTGCCGAGACCATGGGTGATGCCACCCAGAAGGCAGTGGCATTATCGAAATAACAACCAGACCGAACAAATCAGAGAATATGAGCATACTGATAAACAAGCAAAGCCGGCTGATCGTACAGGGGATCACCGGTCGCGATGGAGGGTTTCATGCCTCCAAGATGAAAGCATATGGCACCAACGTGGTGGGGGGCACCTCACCCGGCAAGGGTGGAGAGCTGGCCGACGGCATACCGGTGTTCAACACGGTGCGGGATGCGGTGAAGGAAACGGCTGCCGACACCTCGGTGATCTTCGTGCCGGCACCTTTTGCCAAGGATGCGATGATGGAGGCTGCCGACGCAGGCATCAAGCTGGTGGTCTGCATCACCGAGGGGGTACCCACGCTCGATGTGGTGGAGGCCTACAGCTACATCCGCCGCAAGGGAGCCCGCCTGATCGGGCCCAACTGCCCGGGACTCATCTCACCGGGAAAGAGCATGGTAGGAATCATGCCCACAATGATCTTCAAGGAGGGGAGCACCGGCGTGATCAGCCGCAGTGGCACCCTCACCTACGAGGTGGTTTACAACCTCACCGATAAGGGCATGGGCCAGTCCACAGCCGTGGGCGTGGGTGGCGACCCGGTGGTGGGTCTCTACTACCGTGAGTTGCTTGAGATGTTCGAGAACGACCCCGAGACCGACTCCATCGCGCTGATCGGTGAGATCGGTGGCGATGCGGAAGAGCGGGCTGCCGAGTACATCCGCGACCATGTGACCAAACCTGTGGCGGCATTCATTGCCGGACAGCAGGCCCCCCCGGGCAAGCAGATGGGCCATGCCGGCGCCATCATCTCCAGCGGATCGGGCACCGCCGCCGAGAAGATCGCCGCCTTCGAGGCGGTGGGCGTGCCGGTGGCCAAGGAGCCGAGCCAGATCCCCGACCTGCTCAGGAGAAGCAGATAAACGCATTCGTCCGGACCACCATCAAACCAAAGATGTCCCCCCTTCGGAGGGACATTCGCAAGACATGGGCCTCTGCCCCTCCAAAAAATTTGGGAGGGGCATGGGAGAGGCATTGGAGGGGCATTGGAGGGGCTTGGGAGGGGCACAAGCCCTGGTCTTGCCCAAACCAATCCGATGGCTATCAATTTCTAAAGCTTTCGGGTAGATCCTCTTCAAAAGAGGAGATATCCTTGGCATAATCATACTGAACCCATCGTTATAACCATTTAAATTTTACGACAATGAAAAACTGTTTGTTTTTAGTTGCAATGACCTTTTTCATGCTGAATGTTCATGCGCAATCATTGAATCTTTCCCGCGACGTTTTTTTACCGGGCGAAGCAATTGAAATTGCGTTTACCGCTCCTGCAACCTACGCATCGAATGCCTGGGTTGGAATTATTCCGTCCTCCGTTCCCCACGGTAGTGAAGTCGAAAACGATAAACATGACATTTCCTATGTTTATCTGAGCAACCGAAGTTCGGGTGTGTTGAAATTTACAGCTCCCAAGCAGACTGGCAGATTTGATTTCAGGATGCATGATACCGACAGTAACGGAAAAGAGGTGGCATCGGTGAGTTTCGAGGTGCGCAACCAAATTCCAACCTCGGTCACTGTCGTGAAAGAATCGAATGTGGAAAACCCGGTTCTCTGGCTTGCAGATCTCCAGTTTACCCCCGGTCAGGAGATTAAACTGCATTATAAAACCCCCTCGTGGGTAAGGACGAATGCATGGATAGGGATTATTCCGGCTAACATTCCTCACGGAAGTGAAGCTGAAAATGACAGACATGATCTGAAATATCAGTATGTAAAGTCATCTGCTGACGGAGTACTGACTTTCAATGCGCCTTCAAATCCGGGCAATTACAGTTTCAGGATGCACGATTCGGATGCCAATGGAAAGGAAATTTCAAATATCGGATTTACAGTGAAATAACGGGGAAGGCTGCAACTGGTTTATTTTGAAAAAA
>JAAZLV010000075.1 GCA_012799155.1 Bacteroidales bacterium
CCTTTACCGACAGATTCACAATAGAAGCAGTAACAAAATCATCGAGATAATGACCCTTGTAAAGCATTCCCACGCTGGCTGGCGAAAGTCCGTCGGGAGGTGAGAATTGTGGAATGACTACCGGTTTGGGGGGGTCAACCCCATACCTACGCCAAGTGTAGATATAGTAGGCGAATAAAAAAACGAGAAAGAGGCTACTAAGCAATACCAGACCCTTCCTCTCAAACCAGGTAAAGGTGCGGGGTAGTTGTTCCGGTGGCTGAGTAACGAAACCTTTGGTGAAACCAACCGAGAGAGTGAGCATTTCGTTGGACGGCAAATTGTTTGCCTGTACCACCAGTGTCCCCACCTCGTCTGTCTCCGTGGTGCAGTTGCTATCTCCCGATCCCTGGCGCCCAGTGTAACAGTGTGAAGAAATGACATCCGCACCGGCAGGTAAACGCACTACTGCACCCACACTATCCATCGTTTTTCCAGACAAGCCGTTCACGTTCCAGCTCAGTTCGTCATAATCGTCAAAGAAGCCGATCTGACCGGCCGTCTCATAAAGAATCTCATAGCGATAATTGCCGGGAGACAGATATCTGTCCCTCTCACCCACATATACCACCAGGTCTCCACCCTCTTTTTCGGTGAAATAGTTGACCGGTTTTCCATCAACCAATACCTCTCTGATGATGTAGTCTACCCCTATGCGATTGTTATCAATATCCCTCCTGGTGAGTGGCAATGCACGCGTAATTCCCCTCTTGAAGATATCACCCGCTGCATATATTTGAATCGTCTCCCTTACGGTGAGTGATCCCGATTCCGCAACAGTAATATCGGAGTGAAAGGAAGTGATCTTCTCCTCCTGTGCTACCAGCACCAGGGATGAGAAGAAGAGCAACCATGACAACAGGATTCGCATCAGAACTGGACTTTGGGTACCTCTTTTTCTGCTTCGTTCTCCAGTTCAAAGAAGAGTGATTTGGTGAACTGAAACATGCCGGCAATAAGGTTGCTGGGGAAAGTATCAATCATGATGTTCTTCTCACGCACCGAACCGTTGTAGTATCGCCGTGATTTCTCAATATCCGACTCAATCAGGCTCAACTGATCCTGTAGTTGCATGAAATTCTGATTGGCTTTCAATTCGGGATACTGCTCTGCAACAACCATCAGGCGTCCCAATGCAGCATTCAGGCTGTTTTCAGCTGCCTCTTGCGACTTCAGGTCGTGAGCTTGCATGGCACCTGCGCGGGCCTGCGTAACACGTTCAAAAGTTTCCTTTTCATGGGTGGCATACCCTTTTACGCTCTCAACCAGGTTGGGGATGAGATCGTACCGTTTCTTGAGTTGCACGTTGATGCCACTCCAGGCTTCATCCACCAATGTTCTCAACCTTACAAGCTTATTGTATACCGAAACTGCGTATAGCAACAGGAATACAACAACAATCAGCAGTACAAGCATAAATCCCATAATGATTTTTTTAATGGTTATACAATACGATTTAATCCAATGCATCAGTGTGGGATTCAAATAAAAAAAGAAATCTTCAACACCAATGTTGCGATAAAGATACAATATTTTTTATATTATAATGCTGCAACTACTAAAAGTTCCTAAAAGCATATAAATTACACAACATCCATTATTATCTTATCTGGAAAGTTTGTTTCGAACAACAGGTGCCAGAAAATCGTTAATTACAAATAGGTACATCAAATATAAATGGTAGTGGGAATTAACAACGATATATTTTCTGAAATATATCGCTGTTGCATGTATTCAGAAACAGACAATTCATTGACAAATAGAATAACAATTATGAACAATTTCATTTTTCAAAACCCGACCAAGCTTGTTTTCGGGAAGGGACAGATAGCCAAGCTGACAGAACTGTTACCGGATAATATCAACCTGATGCTCACCTTCGGTGGTGGCAGTGTCACCAAAAATGGTGTCTACGACCAGGTAAAGGAGGCTCTCAAAGGACGCAATTTCATCGAGTTCTGGGGCATAGAGCCAAATCCACGCGTAGAAACGCTCAGGAAAGCCGTCAAAATGGGGAAAGAGAACAATATCAACTATCTTCTCGCTGTAGGAGGAGGGTCGGTACTCGACGGCACCAAGCTGATCGCCGCAGGGATTGCAACCGACACGGAACCCTGGGAGATAGTTAAGGGTGGAGTGGCGAAGGAGCAGATTCCTTTTGCATCGGTGATGACCGTGCCGGCTACAGGCTCAGAGATGAACGGAGCAGCGGTAATCTCACGCGAGGAGACACAGGAGAAGTATGGATTCTTCGGCACCTACCCGCAGTTCTCAATCTTGGATCCGGAGGTCACTTATTCGCTTTCACCCTATCAGATAGCCTGTGGGTTGGCAGATGCCTTCACCCATGTGCTGGAACAATATATGACCACTCCCGGTCAATCACGCCTGATGGATCGTTGGGCCGAGGGCGTGCTGCTCTCGGTAAAAGAGATAGCACCCGGCATCAAGCATAACCCACACGATTACGACCTGATGTCCGACTATATGCTTTCCGCCACACTGGCCCTCAACGACTTCATTCGTATGGGAATCACACAAGACTGGGCGACACACCAGATTGGGCACGAGCTAACGGCTCTTCATGGAATCACTCATGGCCACTCACTGGCAATTGCGATGCCCGGCACTCTCAGGATACTGAAAGAGCAGAAGAAGGGAAAGCTGTTACAATATGGAGAACGCATCTTCAACATTACCGAAGGCACAGAGGATGAACGTGTAGAAAAGGCTATCGAGATGACCGAGCAGTTCTATCGTTCACTGGGGTTGACCACCCGTTTATCGGAGGAGGGCATCGGAATGGATACCATCGAGACCATTGCCTCACGCTTTAACGATCGGGGTGACGCCTTCGGAGAGAACAGCAACGTGACCGGTGATGTAACACGCGAGATTCTGATCAGTTGTCTCTAATTCTCCAATCCAGTATAAAGATGAAAAAACTCACATTATTGCTTTTCACAAGCCTGCTCACCTTGCAGGCTTTTGCCATCGATGATGCCCGTATGATGCGGTTTCCTGACATTAACGGAAACCTGATCACCTTTGTCTATGCTGGTGATATATGGACCGTTGATGCTGCCGGTGGCAATGCCCGCAGAGTTACCTCCCACCCTGGTCTGGAGCTTTTTCCCAAAATCTCTCCAGACGGTCGTTGGA
Organism: Bacteroidales bacterium; assembly: GCA_012799155.1. GTDB lineage: Bacteria > Bacteroidota > Bacteroidia > Bacteroidales > Dysgonomonadaceae > Proteiniphilum. The sequence goes on from JAAZLV010000075.1 coordinate 3,202, forward strand.
TTGCCTTCTCTGCAGAATATTCCGGTAGCAGACAGATATGGGTGATGCCTGCAGAAGGGGGAACCGCACATCAGCTTACCTTCTATAATTCAGTGGGGGAGATGCCTCCGCGGGGAGGATACGACCACGTGGTGCTCGATTGGAGTCCCGACAGTAAGCGTATTCTCTTCCGGGCCAACCGAACCAGCTTCGGCGACCGCAACGGTCGCTATTTCACCGTCAACCTGGAAGGAGGTCTTGAGGAGCCACTGCCCATCGTCAACGGTGGTTTCGCCACCTTCTCACCCGATGGCAGCCAGCTCTGCTTTACCCCTGTGGATAGAGAGTTCCGTACTTGGAAAAGATATAAGGGAGGACGTGCTACAGAGTTATGGAGCTACGACCTGGCAAAGAACGAATCACGACAGCTCACCCATTGGGCCGGCAGCGACCAGTGGCCTGTATGGTATGGCAACGATATCTACTACACATCCGACCGCGACAGTCGTCTCAATATCTGGCGACACAATATCGAAACAGGTGAAGAGGAGCAGATCACACATCATACCGATTACGATGTGATGTGGCCTTCTGGAGAGAACGGACGGCTGGTTTATGAGATGGGGGGTGCCCTCTACCTGCTGGATCTTTCATCGGGCGAGAGTCGCAGGGTAAAGGTAGGTATCCACTATGACAATCCCCACCTGCAGGCCACCTACAGGAGCGTGAAGGAGTATGTAGGGAGCTATGGCCTCTCACCCACCGGAAAGCGGGCACTGTTCGAAGCCAGGGGAGATATCTTCTCTGTCCCTGTTGAGAAGGGTGAGATCAAAAACCTGACACGTACCCAGGGTATCCGGGAGCTATCCCCTGTTTGGTCTCCCAACGGAAAGCATATTTCCTACTACTCTGACGCCACGGGTGAGTACGAGCTCTACCTGATGGAGAACAGTGACAATGCAGAACCAAGACAAATCACTCACGGCTCATCCGCATGGAAGCATACTGCTGAGTGGTCGCCCAAAAGCAGTCACCTGGTCTACAGCGACCGCACCATGAAACTGTGGTTGGTGGATGTAGTCAGCGGCAATCAAAAGGTAATCGATGAAGCCAGCGCCGAAGAGATCACCGACTACAGTTTCTCACCCGACGGGGAGTGGATTGCTTACAGCAAGACAGCCCCCAACTACCAGTCGTCACTCTGGGTCTATAACCTAACCAGTGGAGAGAAGCGACAGCTTACCGATGCCACTTTCTCCGACGGCAACCCGCTTTTCAGTCGCGATGGCAAGTACCTCTACTTCCTCTCCAATCGCGACTTCAACCTGGCCTTCAGCAGCTTTGAGTTCGACTACCTTTACAACAACGCCACCCGCATCTTCGCCCTTCCACTGCAGGATGACGGTACCACCCTCGTCCCTTACAAGGAAGATATGGAGCCTGCTGCTGACGAGAATGAGACTGACGACAAGAAAGCGGTAGAAAAAGTGACAGTCAACATTGACTTCAGCGACATCAACTCCCGCATCGAAACACTGCCAATTCCTGCAGGCAACTACCGCCTCTTGGGAAGCGTGGAGGAGGGACTGCTCTACACGGCAGGGAACAAGGTGATGCGATACAACATAAGGGAGGAGAAAACTGAGGAAATCCTCGATGGTGCCGGCAACGGCATTTTGGCGGCCGACGGAAAGTCGTTCATCTACGGAAGTGGAGGTGCCTTCTTTGTTGCCAAGAACCAGCCGGGTCAAAGTGTCAACAATGGGAAACTCAATCTGGAACAGCTCACAATGAAGATCGATCCCCGCAAGGAGTGGGAGCAGATTTACCGTGATGCGTTCCGCATCTTCCGCGACTATTTCTATGTGAACAACCTTCACGGTGTAGATTGGGCCGGTGTCCGTGAAAAGTATGGTAGATTGCTGCCTCACCTGCCCAGCCGATATGACCTTGACTACATCCTCAACGAGGTGGTGAGCGAGAGCAATACCGGACATGCCTATGTGGACTGGGGTGACATCACTCGCGTGAAACCGATCAATGGCGGCTTGCTGGGTGCCGAGCTGGAAGCCGTTCATTCTGCAAAACGTTACCGGATCAAAAAGATCTACCCTGGTGAGAACTGGGATGAGAGCCGGCGCTCACCACTCACTGAAAGTGGCATCAATATACAGGAAGGAGATTACCTGCTCCGTATCAATGGTGAGGAACTGACCACCGCACAGAACCCCTATGAACTGTTGGAAAACCTGGGAAACAGACATGTGGAACTGACGGTAAACAACAGTCCATCCCTCTCTGGTGCTAAGAAATTCAACGTTAAGACAATCACCAGTGAACAGGAGCTGCGCTATCTGGAGTGGGTGAAGAGCCGCCGGGAGCTGGTCGACCGCCTTTCTGGGGGCAAAATAGGATACATCCATGTACCCAATACTGCCATCGAAGGAAACCGGGAACTTTTCAAGGGTATGCTCGCCTACAACCACAAGGAGGCACTGATCATCGACGACCGTTACAATGGCGGCGGCTTCATCCCCGACAGGATGATCGACCTGCTCAACCGCCGTACACTGGTCTACTGGCACCGCAATGGCCTGCCACAACCGATGAAATCACCAGGAATCGCCCACGACGGTCCCAAGGCGATGTTGATCAATGGCTATTCCTCATCCGGTGGCGATGCCTTCCCCTACTTCTTTCGCAAGACAGGTGAAGGAAAGCTGATTGGTACCCGCACATGGGGCGGACTGGTCGGCATCTCCGGCAATGCACGCCTGGTGGATGGCGGATACATCTCGGTACCCCGATTCGGCATCTATGATGAAGAGGGTGAATGGATCATCGAAGGCATCGGTGTCTATCCAGATATTGAGGTTGTAGACCGTCCCGAGGAGTTGGCAAAGGGGAACGATCCTTCTATCGAGAAAGCAGTGAAGGTACTGCTGGATGAACTGAAGCAAAACCCCACTAAAAAAATTGAGGCACCCACACCACCCGACCGGTCGAAATGGATTGATGTAGAAATAAAATAGTCAGCAGCAGCATCTTGAACCTTTCTACGTAATCTTTTGTTACAAAATAAAGGAAAAAAGTTTAAACATTTAAAATCAAATAAAAATGCACAGCTTAAAAATTGGAGCTCTCTTTCTACTTAGCAGCCTGCTGCTTTCTGCAACATGCGAAAGGCAGAAGAGCAATGAAGTGACGACAGAAGATGAGATCTCGCAACATGGAACCCTTCCCCCAGTGGAAAACCGAGATCCCAATACCGATTATGAACCCGCCTTCGAAGGTCAGACACGCATTGGTGGCGTGAAAACCACCACTCCCTATGAGGTGACGGTGATCGCAGAAGGTCTTAACAAGCCATGGGCAGTAACAGCACTCCCCGACGGACGACTGTTGATCACCCAGAAGGCAGGCAGCCTGCGCATAGCCACCAGTGATGGCACCCTGAGCGAACCCATCACCGGCTTTCCGGAGGTCGATGACCGGGGTCAGGGCGGTCTGCTCGATGTGGCACCGGCACCCGACTTTGAAAGCAGTCGGATGCTCTACTTCTCACTGGCAGAACGTACCCCTCAGGGATCGCTCACGGCGATAGGAAAGGGACGTCTCTCGGACGATGAGACAACCATTGAACAGTTCAGTATCATCTACCGTGCCATCCCCTACTTCGACAACAGCATGCATTTTGGTAGCCGTCTGCTGTTCAACAAGGAGGGAAATCTCTTTGTATGCACCGGTGAAAGATCCGACCTGGCAACACGATACAACGCACAGAAGCTGGAAACAGCCCATGGCAAGGTTGTGCACATCACCCCCGAGGGCAAGCCGGTGGCAGGCAACCCTTTCATAGGACAGGAGGGTATTCTTCCGGAGATCTACAGTTATGGCCATCGCAGTCCGCAGGGACTGGATATCCACCCTGTCACAGGTGAACTATGGCTCAGTGAGATGGGCCCTCGAGGAGGAGATGAGCTGAACCTGATCAAGCCGGGCAAGGATTACGGATGGCCTACAATCACCTACGGCATTGAATACAATGGCAATACAATCGGTGAGGGAATCACTGCAAAAGAGGGGATGGAACAACCGGTATACTATTGGGATCCGGTGCTCTCACCCAGTGGCATGGCATTTTATACGGGCAATGCAATACCGGAGTGGCAGAACAACCTCTTCATTGGGGGGCTCAACAGCAACCACATTGCAAGGCTGGTGATCGAGAACAACAAGGTCGTGGGCGAAGAGCGTTTGCTGGC
>JAAZLV010000076.1 GCA_012799155.1 Bacteroidales bacterium
GATGACCAACAGCGTGAGTGAGCTGTATGAGAAGCATCCCCACTGGGTGATCGGTCAGCCCAACCGTGAACTTCGTCACGGCAGGGGAGGCACTCAGCTGGTGCTTGACCTCTCCAATCCCGAGGTGCAGGAGTTCATCTACAAACTGATTGATGATCTGCTTACCAGACATCCTCAAATTGCCTATATCAAGTGGGATGCCAACATGAATATCAACAACTATGGCTCCCATCATCTGCCGGCAGAGCGTCAGTCGCATCTCTACATCGACTATCACCGCGGATTTGCAAAGGTGATGCAACGCATCCGCGACAAATATCCCGACATGGTGATCCAGGCATGTGCCAGCGGCGGCGGCAGGGCCAACTATGGCGTGCTGCCCTACTTCGATGAGTTCTGGGTCAGCGACAACACCGAGGCACTGCAGCGCATCTACATGCAATGGGGGATCTCCTACTTCTTCCCGGCTGTTGCCATGGCAGCACATGTGGGCTCATCACCCAACCACCAGACAGGAAGGGTGATGCCGCTCAAGTTACGCTTCGATGTGGCCATGACAGGCCGTCTCGGCATGGAGATGCAGCCACGCAACATGACCGACGATGAGAGAGCTTTCTCGCGCACAGCAATCAGTAACTATAAGGAGATCCGTGAGGTGGTGCAGCAGGGTGATCTCTACCGGTTGGTGTCACCCTACGATGACAATGGGGTTGCCTCGCTGCTTTATACTGCTCCCGGAAAGGAAAAAGCTGTTTTCTTCGTTTTCAAGACCAAACACTTCCACGGACAGGTGCTTCCTCCCCTTAGGATGGCCGGTCTGGACCCCGGGAAGAACTACCGAATCAGGGAGCTGAACCGATCTGATAGTGAGGATCTCCCTATTGAAGGAAATGTGATCAGTGGTGCTTTACTGATGGACACCGGCCTGGAACTGCCATTGGAAAAAGAGTATGCCAGTCGCGTTTTACTACTCACCGAAGTTGATTGAGTGAATTAAGAAAAGCTCATCCATTGGTTCTTCCGGTTTAGAGGGTGTGTCAATATTGCGCTTTTATTGTTTTTTATAGTTATCAGGGTGTGGTGAGCAATCCAAAGCACTACATTTGTTGTTATAGCAATGAGAAGCAATGAAACAAACCAATAAAAAAACCAGTGTTATGAAAAAATGGATATCCCTATTAGCTGTTTTGACCCTCATGGTGGGAGTTACTGCCTGTGGCAGTGACAAGCCCGATGACCTACCTGCATCAGAGAACGCCTCTGCCACCAAGTCCTTCACGCTGATAGCCTCAGCCGGTGCAGCTTCAAGGAGTGAAATCGCCTTTTCGTTGAGTGACTTCGCAGCCATCAGCGAATATGTGAAGTATGTCAGCAATGTCATCATTCAAACAACCTCTTATGTGGAAGTAAGCGGTATCACAACATCACAAACAGTAGAGCTACAGAATGTTACACTCTCGTTGAAGAGTGATTCCAAGAAAAAGATTGTGTTACCGGTGATTGACTCCAATGAGAAATTTATGGAACTGACACAACTCACCTTCCTGCAGGAGATCATGAACGAGATCTACCGGAGAGGTTCTTCTACGGTGGTGTTGACATACACCTCTACACACAACCTTACCTCACCGGTTACATTGGCCATCAAACTGGATGGCAGATTTACATTCAATTGATTGTCAATCCCCATACACACAAAAAAAAAGGTTGCCCTGAAAGGCAACCTTTTTAAGTTTGAGCGAATCTGACGTGACGTAACAGTTGATGGTTACTGTACCGGTTCGAGGTATTGCGCATAGCAATAACCCTCTTCGCCATCCACGTCGCGTACCAGCCACCAGAGATCGTTGCTCTTGCTGATCAGGGTGATGATTTCACCCTTCTCTGCCTTACCGACAATTGGTTGGTCGGTACCGGGTCCCTTGCGAATATTAAGTCTGCTTTCCTGGGTAATTACCCGCACCTTGCCACCTTCTGTAACGGCAGCCTTCACATTCAGCAATACATCATTGCTTCTGAACTGTGGGTCGAGACGTTGGTAAATATCCCACATCTTATCTTTGATGTCCGCTGTGGGCACCGTTCCATCGATCTTCAGCACGTTTCCTGCATCATTCACAAGCAGGTTGTTTGTGCGGGCCAGATCGATCAGTTCCTTGTACTTTTCTGTCAATGCCATGATTTTTTTATTTAACGGTAAGGTTGTTCACGATCTGCACCGGGTTGAGCGCGTTCAGCTTCTGCATCAGAGTTGGAAGATCTCTTTCCCTAATCTCACCTGTAAGCGTAATCACCCCATTCTCTACAGTAGCAGTCACAGTAGCATGATCTTTCATCGCATCAGCCAAAGCTGCGTTGATTGCAGCATCAAGTTCAGAGTAATCAGGTGCTGGTGGAACCACTTCGATCTGGTTTACCACGGATTTTACGTTTTCTACCGCTGCAACAGCACTTTCTGCAGCAGCTTTTGCAGCTTCATCTTCAACAATACCGGTGAGTGTTGCTACCTGTTCCTGTACGGTTACTACAACTCCGGCAAGAGCGGGATCAGCCATCAAAACTTCCTGTGCTGTTTTCTGCACATCTGCGTCGTTCACTTTCTTACACGAGGCAACACTCATACCGATTGCCAGGATCAGTGTAATTGCTGTCATGAATCTAAATGCTTTCATAGTTTTTCTTTTTTAAATTAAACGTTTCTGTTTCATGTTTTTTCACACTTACATATGAATAAAACACACAAACAATCTAAAAGTTTTGA
>JAAZLV010000442.1 GCA_012799155.1 Bacteroidales bacterium
AACCCGGCCAGGCCAATACCCAGGCAGTCCGCGCCGTGTTCGTGATTGATCCGGAGAGCAAAATCCGCACTATCCTGTATTATCCCCTTTCCACCGGGCGCAACTTTGATGAGATCAAGCGCATCATCCAGGCGCTGCAAAAGGCTGATGCAGACAAAGTGGCGACACCCGCTGACTGGCGCCCTGGACAGGATGTCATCATCCCCACTGCCGGATCCTGCGGCACTGCCAAGGAGCGTATGGAGAGCAAGGATGAAGACAAGTATTGCCTGGATTGGTTTATGTGCTTCAAGAGAGAAAAGAAAGCGTAATCTTTCCATCATAAGGAGGGTCCGCTTTTGGGCCCTTCTTTTCTTTTATCTCACACCACGGTGTCATTCATTCCCGCGGTCTGATTTCTCAAGGACTATGGCTCTGCATAGCAGGTATGTGTAGCTGCAGTGTTTTTTTGCCCGAGCTCTTGACTGCACGAAAGGAATACTATATGTTGTGTTAGTCGCTTGGACAACCACAATATGTGCCGCTTATATTGGCGAGAAGGAAGATGCCAGGATGAAGATTGCCGGCTTGCAGAAACTAACCCTGTTGGACTATCCAGGCAAAGTGGCGTGCTCAATGTTTACCCCTGGATGCAACTACCGCTGTCCCTTCTGTCACAACGCCGCGTTGGTTCTGCCGGAACGGCCGCGAGGAGAGATACATGGGGGTGACGTGCTCGCTTTCCTCAGGAAGCGTGTCGGAATGCTGGACGGGGTGTGCGTCAGCGGAGGGGAGCCCCTGCTGCAGGCGGGCCTGACAGACTTTCTCAGGGAGGTCAAGGCATTGGGCTACGCTGTCAAACTGGATACCAATGGCAGCAATCCAGCCCTTCTGGGCTTGTTGATAGATGAAGGTCTGCTGGACTACGCCGCGATGGATATCAAGAACAATCTTTCGAAATATTGCGAAACGGCCGGCGTACCTGGGTTGGACTTGGACACAGTGGTCCAGAGTGCGGAGTTGCTGATGCAGGAGCGGATTCCTTTCGAGTTCCGCACTACCCTCGTCCGGGAGTTCCATACCCGGGAAGACGTCCTGGAAATCGGCAGGTGGCTGCAAGGCGCGCCGCGCTACTTCCTCCAGCATTTTGTCGATTCCGGGGACCTATTGAGCGGGGGCCTGCACCCCGTGGAGGAGGATGAGATGCGGGTTATGGCTGACATCCTCCGTTCCTATGTCAAGGAAGTTGAACTCAGGGGCATTTAGCATTTCAACAATGTCAAAGGAGACGAAGAGATGTACCAGGTCAGGAAGCGCAACGGCGGGACGGCGTCATTTGATATCGCGAAGATAGCCGGCGCCATCAAAAAGGCATTTGATGCGGTGGAGAGACACTATACAGACAATGTAATCGATTTCCTCGCGCTGAAGGTGACCGCCGACTTCAACGAGAAGATCAGCGATGGACTGATCAACGTTGAGGACATCCAGGACAGCGTGGAAAGCGTGCTATCCCAGGCTGGTTACGCGGATGTGGCCAAGGCCTACATCCTGTACCGCAAGCAGCGGGAAAAGCTGCGCATGATGAAATCGACTTACCTGGACTATCGGGACATCGTCAACAGCTATGTCAATGTGACGGATTGGCGCGTGAAGGAAAACAGCACCGTCACCTACTCGGTGGGCGGCCTTATCCTCTCAAACTCAGGCGCCATCACCGCCAACTACTGGCTCAGTGAGATCTATGACGAGGAAATCGCCAATGCCCATCGCAATGCCGATATCCACCTGCACGACCTGAGCATGCTGACAGGCTACTGCGCAGGCTGGTCGCTCAAGCAGCTCATTAAGGAGGGCCTGGGCGGCATTCCGGGGA
>JAAZLV010000417.1 GCA_012799155.1 Bacteroidales bacterium
ATGGTGACCACCATCAGGAGCAGGAAGCGCCAGTCCCACCAGCCGTAGAAGAGTAAGCTGGCGGCGACGATTAGCAGGTTTTGATTTCTCAGGTTCTTGTTGGTCGCGAACCAGTAGAGAAAAAAAACAATGGGCAGGAATATTGCAAACTCAAGCGAGTTAAAGAGCATAAAGTACTTTTAAAATAACTTTGAGGATGCAAAAATAACACAAAAAGAAACATACTGCCCCGCGTGATCATAAAAATAAGGAGGGGGAGTCTACAATCAGATCGCATCTCGGGAGTGATGATTGTTGTGTTTTCATAAATAGAGTTCTGCAAATAAAATATTTTATTTGCAGAACTCACAAAAAAAAGGACAATTTGTTTGGCAATTTTTCGTGACTAACTGTTATATTTGCGGACTGGAATGTTGCCGAGGGGGTACATTCGTTTATCAATGTAGTGCGTTTATATTCTGGAGGATATGGTATGGACTATTACTATCTCAAACAATGCCCCGAAATAAGTGGGACTGAAAAACAAAGCAAGGTACATCGCGAAGGGTGCTCCCATCTCAAGGATTCATCAAACTCCATCTACCTGGGTCATTTCTCTGCCTGCCGTGATGCGACAGAACATGCAAGACGCATTTATCCCTACGTTGCGGAGTGTTGCTGCGACTGCTGTCCCGAATCAAAGGGTCTCATTTATCTGTAGCACGCACAGAATCAACGCAATGTATTGTCGATCACTCCATGTTCCTTGAGACGCTTCAGGATGTAATAGTCCCTGTTCCCCTTGCCTTTCTTACCGTGCGCAAGGCGGTATACATGTACCGCAGAGGTGTTGTATTCACGTGCAACCAAACGATAAATCTCCTTGTTGCTGGAAAAGAAATAACATTTTAATGCAGAAACCATTGCTGTTAATAAATTACAAATAGCTATTGACGTGAATTGATGTTCCTAACAGTTAGATTCAAATTCCCGATCGGGAATTCATGCCCTTTCGAATTTCCTTTACTTTCGATTGCGCACCGAAATCACAACCTTTACTTACATTTTCTTGCAAATAAAGGACAAAATGTGTAGAATAAACATACACATTGGGGAAAATGTTCTCTAATTAATTTAATTTAACAGAATAATTGAGGAGGCTAAAGTACGCAATGAAAATCACTCACCTATTCGTTCAACCATCGAGGCATTCATCTCTACCGCGGCACAGCCAAGAAGTTCGATGCGGATCACGATGGAGGACTTGCCACCGACGGTGACCAACTCGCCGGTGAGCCCCTTGAGCGGGCCACGCACCACCCGCACCTTCTCACCGGGCTGCAGGTTGCATTCGTCGAAATTGACCGGCGACTCGGAGAAGTCGACCATGAAGCGGAACGCTTCCATCTGCGCATCGGGGATCGCGGCGGGGGTATGCTCGCCACGCAGCACCACATAACGGATCACTGCGGGTAGCTGTAACACCTCCAGCTGTTCGGCTCTGTCCACGTGTACGAAGATCATCATTGGAATCAACACGCGCTCCATCTTCTTCTTGCGGTCGCTCCACTGCCGCACAACGGTCTGCACCGGCAGGAAGGTGGTGATACCCATCTCTGTGAGACGGTCGCGCACCTTCTTCTCGTGATGCATCCGCGTATAAGCTGCCAGCCAGCGGCGTTCGCTATTCACTTTTAATTCCTTGGCCATGATTTTATATTTCCTGCAGGAGCAAAGATAAAATAAAAATTCAATGGCGAGGGGTATAGGGTAAGTTTATGTTGAAACTTTACCCCACCCCTTTTAGCTGTTAGCCGTAAGCTGTAAGCTGTTAGCTTTTAGCTTATCGCTTATGACTTATAACTTATAGCTTAAAAGAAATACCCAGCTCAAGAGCCGAGATGCCATAGCCGATCTCACCGTAAGCTGCGAACTTGTCATTGAAGTGATAGCGTGCACCAACGAATGCTGAATAGCCGATGCCGCTGGAGCCCTTCAGGTATATTCGCCAGTCGGTCATGTCGATGCTCTGCCTTATCTGCCTCATCGGGGCTGTGGTGCTTATATCCCGCAAAAAGGGGAGTCGTGCCGATGCTCTCTTTGCTTTTCTGATGTTCATGATTGCACTCACCAATATGATCTCACTGATAAGGGGGTTTACCACCGGATATGCGGGTGTGGTGGGTTTCACGTTCATGTCGTTCCCGATGCTTGTGTACGGTAGCGTCTACGCTTTCTTCTTCCTGCTCTATCCCATCGAAGCGTTCCGTCCGGGGTGGCTCTCACTGAAACGGGCATTCCTGCTTTTTCTGCCCACACTTGTAATTTTGGGCGTCTACCTGCTGGCTACAAGAATCTTCGGCGTGACGGTCCCCGTGATGGACGACTGGAACGATCTGACAAGGGAGTTTTGGAACATCACCGTATGGCTGCGTCTATTCGTGCTTTTCTATCCGCTCTTCGGACTGATCATCATGCTCCGCTATCGGAAAAACTACAGGGCATGGAGCGAAAACAACTATGCTTCATTGGAGCATATCAACGTGCAATGGCTGGTTGACTACATCTTCGCCAATTTCATGATCACCTTTTCCTGCCTGGTGATTGTCTTCAGCAACAATCCCCGCACTGTACTGGTGCATAACATCATTTTTCTCCTCTTCTTTATCTACGGGTTCTATCGCGTCTATCTTCAGGAGAACCCCTATCCGGAGGGTTATTTCAAGGCAAGCATGAACGAAGAGAAAGCTGAGATATGGGAGATTATTGGGCACGACAAAGTATCTCACAGCGGCGATTGCGAGAACGAAATGGAGACGGAGACGGAGCTGACTTTGACTCCTCTGGATGAACCTGTCAAAACATC
>JAAZLV010000418.1 GCA_012799155.1 Bacteroidales bacterium
ACCGACACCAAACACCGTGTCTTTCCAAGAAGCAAGGGAGTGATTGGTCGTGAGGTGCGTAACTGCCATCCCCCCAAAAGTATCCATCTGGTGGAGGAGATCATTGAGAAGTTCCGCAGTGGCGAACAAAGCAAGGCCGAGTTCTGGATTAACAAGCCCGGCCTCTTTATTTACATCGTTTATCTGGCGGTGAGAGACGATCAGGGTAACTTCCGCGGGGTGATGGAGATGATGCAGGATTGCACCCATATCCGTCAGCTCGAGGGGGAACAACGCCTGTTATCCTGGGGCAGGGAGAAAGCAGATAATGAAGATCCTCATGAACAGGATGAAGAGAGCGAAGCAACAAAAACAAACGGAAGTCCCCGAAAATTGACCCTTTCGGGTGATACCAGGTTAAAAACGCTGTTACAGCAATTTCCCGGGTTAAAGGACGACCTGATCGCATTCAATCCCAAATTTTCAATACTGAACAGCCCGATGGCCAAAGTGATTCTTCCCATGGCTACCATCAAAATGATGAGTGAACAATCCGGCATACCCCGCCAGGAGCTGATGGATAAAATCAACGAACTTATCGCTCAATACTAAAGGTTTCGTTGGGGAAATTTACTATTTTTGTTTTCCCGTTCTCCTGAAGAACGGGAAAATAAAAATTTTCACATACCATGGACCAACCCAAGCTGGAGCGACTGCTCCGACTGATGAAGCTGCTGACAGCCAACAATTACCTGACCGTGGAGGAGATCGCCGCCAGGCTCTCCATTACTCCCCGCTCGGTCTACCGTTACATCGATACTTTCCGTGAGGCGGGCTTCGTGATCAAGAAACGGGATGGCTGCGTACGGCTCGACAAGTCGTCGCCCTACTTCAAGGATATCAGCGAGCTGATCCACTTCACCGAGGAGGAGGCTTACATCCTGAAGTCGGCCATCGAGAGCATCGACGAGAACAACATCCTGAAACAGAACCTCAAGAAGAAGCTCTACACGGTTTACAACTACAAGATCCTGGCGGAGACCATCGTCGACGGTCGTCACGGCAGAAACGTGCGGCAGCTGGTAAGCGCGATGGAGAAGGGCCAAAGGGTGATGTTGAAAAAATACGCCTCCTCGAACGGCAACGACATCCGCGATCGCAAGGTGGAGGCGTTCGCCTTCACAACCAATTACGAGCAGGTGTGGTGCTACTGCCTGGAGGATCAGGAGGTCAAACTGTTCAGGGTCTCCAGGATTGGAGCAGTAGAAGTCCTGCAGGAATCATGGCAGCATCAAGTTGCTCATATAGCGGGTTACATCGATATCTTCCGGATGCACAGCAGCGAGCGGCTGCCACTAAAGCTGAAGCTGGGCTTACGCTCCACCAGCCTCCTGCTGGAGGAGTTTCCCCTGGCATCGAAACAGCTGCGGCAGATATCGGACAACGAATGGATGCTGGAGACCGAGATATGCTCCTACGACGGGGTGGGGCGCTTCGTCCTCGGACTGATAGGCGACATCGAGATCATCGATTCACCGGAGTTCCTGCAATACATTGCAGACCAGGTGAAAAAGATGAACGACTCGCTGCAGTCAGTCAGCGATTAAACCTTTGCATCAACACCGTAAGTTGCATCGAATGTCATAGTTCCACGAAGAGGCTATTCGAATGATGATCGTGGTTGCGGCTCGTGAAATAGATCCAGCAAACGGTGTTGGTGGAATTCCATTCGTTGGGAAGCTCTACGGTGGCGTTGCCTTCGGAACGTTTCGCGATGAAATGCGACCGGTTGAGTGATTGGGAGGGGGTGTGGAACAGGATGACGTTGAGTGAAAATCACCTGTTGTAGTGACTCAGAGGGGGCCTCTCAATCGAGGTGAATGAACAGCGAGGTGCGTTCCCGCTTTTCGAGGTTGCGGGTGCGATGTCCCTTGCCGCCGGTATCTTCCATCAGCAGGATCTCTCCCGTCTGAAACTGTCGTATTTCTCCGAGGGAACTCTCGATCTCCACGCCACCATCGAGCAAGACGATGTACTGGCGTTGCGGCGCGTGATGGAAGTCGTAGTCATAGTCGGCTGAAACGGTGCGCATCTGCAACGTGGTGACTTTGATGTTGTCTGACAGTCGTCCTATCTCACCCCGGTCGGTAAGGGGTACTTCAATCTCCTCGAACATGGAGTCGCCGTTTGAATCGGCATATACACGGGTAATTTTCATAGATACGATTGATTTGTCTCTTTGGATGATTTCAGGGGAGGATGAGTTGGTTGACCAGCATGATCTCCTCCTCGGAAACGGTGTGACCGCGTCCCGGATAGATCTTCAGGGAGACATCGGCTTGCATCTCACGGAGGATCTCTGCCGAGTCGGTTACCCGCTCCACTGGCACGTGAAAATCGGGATCACCGCTGCCAAGGAAGATGGGTGTTCCCGCAAAATCGCCCCGGTAGGGGCTCCTGTCGATTTCCTCACCGATGAGGCCACCGGTGAAGGCGACGATGCCGCCGTAGCGAGTGGCGTGGCGCGCGGTGAATTCGAGCGTGAGACAGGCTCCCTGCGAGAAGCCGAGGAAATAGATGTTCCGGGTTTCGATCCCAGCAGCCTGCACGATGTCGAGCGTTCGACCTACTGTCTCCAGGGCTGAGGTGAGCCAGGGTTCATTCGTTGCTACCGGTGCCATGAAGGAGTGGGGGTACCAGCTGTTCCGGCTTGCACGGGGGGCCAGCAGGGCAAAGCCCGGCAGTTTGAGATGGGGCGCCAGGGAGAGGATGCTCTCTGCGTCGGCACCTCTTCCGTGCAGCATGATCAAAGCCTTGTCGGCCTTCTCGAGCGGTTCTCCGCCGTACAGGATATCCAACGAGTGGTTCATTTCTGTTCCTATTTTAGAGTTGTGGTAGGTGGGCTTCGATCTCATTCCGCATGCTTTCGTAGCGACCGGGTAGCTTGAGTGAGCTGCCCAGGCTGTCAAGCGGCTCATCGACCGTGAATCCGGGGTTGTCGGTGGCCAGTTCGAACAGCACACCGCCCGGCTCGCGGAAGTAGAGGGAGAAGAAGTAGTCACGATTGATCTTCGGGGTAATGTGGAGGCCGGCGCTTAGCACCTTTTCGCGATACTCCATCAAAATATCATCGTTCTTCACCCTGAAGGCGATGTGGTGGTTGGTGCCGGCAGCATTGCGACCGACAGGTGCGGTGGGGGCTTCGATGATGTCGATGAGGTTAGCCGTGTCGATGGCATCGGTGGCAAAGCGATAGCGGTTCCCCTCCTCCTGACTGAGGCTGTATCCCAGAATGTCGGTGAGGACATTGGCGGTGGCATCGGCCGAATGCAGGGTGAGCGTAACGGCATGAAATCCCTTCAACGCCACCTCCTCTTTCACATCCTGCGTGGTCCAAGGCTTCCGGTTGTCTCCCTTGGCGGGTTCGATGAGCTGTAACTGCATGCCGTCGGGATCGTTGAACGAGAGCACCTTCTCACCGAAGATCTCGCTCTCACGGGTGGTGATGCCCTGTTGTCCCAGTCGCTCCTTCCAGAAGCCGAAGCTCCCTTCGGATACGGCGAACGCGGTGTGTGTGGCTA
>JAAZLV010000419.1 GCA_012799155.1 Bacteroidales bacterium
AATCATCAATGTGAAAAAATCGCGGTAACGGCGGCTGATGTTGCGGGTCTCCTTCTCGAAGGAGAAGTTGCGCACGTTCTGTGCGGCATAGGAGATCTCGGCACCAATCAGCACGATGAACCAGGACATCTGCAGCCAGAGGAGCATCAGCGGTATGGCAGCGAAGGTACCGTAGATAGCGTTGTAGCGGGTGATCCAGAGCTGTCCGCTGAGGTAGAGCATCTGGAAAAACTGGAAGGCAGCGCCGGCCAGTGCTCCTGCGATGAGCGCATTGAGAAACTTCACCTTGGTGTTGGGCAAAAACTTGTAGAGGGCGGTAAAGATGAAGATGATCACGACCAGTGGCACAATGTTGAGTAACCGCGGAATGAAGGGATAGAGTATATAGATGATTTTCAGCGTGTTGTTCTGCGGATAGCTGATGATGTTGAGCGCGTTCACCAGCACGAAGAAGAAGGGTATGAGCAGTATCATCGCTGAATAATCGGTCACCTTACGGCCGATGCTCCTGCCACGGGTGATGCGCCATATCTTGTTAAAGTTATTCTCAATGTCACTGAACAGGTTGATGATGGTATAGAGAAAGAGCAGGATACCGATCCCGGCAAAAATACCCCCACCGCGTGCCTCCACAAGCGATTTGTCTATCAGCTCGAACAAGAGATTCAGAAACTCCCGGGTACGGCCGTCGGCCGTGGCCTCTTCCTCCATGCGGGGAGTAATAACATCATTAGCCGCTTCTCCCCCAACCGCTGTGGTGTCGTTCTCCCGATCGGTGAAGACCACCATGCTGTCGGTGTTCAGGTCGGGCGACACAGCCATCACTTCGGTGTTGGGTGTCTCTCCCAGCATAAAATTGAAGATGCTACTCTCCATGATGTTCTCGATACCAAAACCGCGTGCAATGGCAAAGATGACCGCCAGCAGGGGCACAATGGAGAGCAGGGTACGGTAGGTGAGTGAACGGGCACTGGCAGCGATGTCCAGTTCCTGCACGTTGCGCAGGGTAAGGATCACCGTCTTGATGATGTTGTAAAGGATATTCTTTTTGTTGGATAGCGTCTCGGGATTCTGCCGCCAGATGCCGTAGGAGAGGAAATGCAGCAGCTCCTTCATCCGGATCTTCATCAGCTCCAGCCTGCCCGGTTTCTCCTCCTCGTCATAATCACGTTTCTTCCTTCTTCTTGCCATCCGTGCGTATGTTACATAAAAAAAGCAGCCGGTCTGTAAGCCGGGTTCTGTACCCCGTACAAGACGGGGCGTCTGTCATTTATCTGGGGACGGATGTTACCACCTGCCTCTAGCGGCCTACCCCCCGGCATCGGGCGAGCAACCCTACCTATCCGGTATACATGGCCTTGCAACCCATAATGCGTACGGCATGCCCTGTTGCCGGGGCACCCGGTGGGCTCTTACCCCACCTTTTCACCCTTACCCTGCCGAAGCGGGGCGGTTCTTTTCTGTTACACTGATCTGCCCTCACGAACAGCTTCCCGTTAGGAAGTATGGCGCTCTGCGTTGCCCGGACTTTCCTCTGCGACAACGAAAGTCGCAGCGACAAACCGACCTGCTGCAACTGCAAAAGTAGTAATAAGTTATGA
>JAAZLV010000077.1 GCA_012799155.1 Bacteroidales bacterium
CCATGGGCTGGAGGTGAGCGACAAGATCGCTGCCCTCGAGGTGGATGGCAATAGCCGCCCCAGCCAGGATGCAAAGATCATCCGCATCTATACCGAGTAACGGGAGGAAATATTCTGTGTAACCCTTCATATCCCCCTCATTCAATTATGAGTGGGATATGAAGGGTTAGTTGTGCATTACTGAATGTTTATGCGCACCTCCGTCAAGAAGGCCTTCATTCGTTCGGAGTCTTTGGTTTCAATAATTGCCAGCAACTCCTTTAGTTTCTCCCGAATATTGATCAGCTGTCCCGGTGTATAGGGATTGAAGAGGATCTCCGTGAGCAGGAAATCATCTTCCGAAAGCAGTCCCTGCGCAATCTGCATATGTTTCTTGAAGGTGGTGCCGGGCGCATCCTGGTGCTTCATCACCGAGGCGAACACCAGTGTGGAAGCAAACGGAATGGAAAGCGAGTAAGCGATGGTCTCGTCATGCTCCTTGAAGGAGTATTCAAATACGTTCAGCTTCAGGTGGCGATAGAGATCCCTGAAGAATACCTTTCCCAGGTGTGACGACTCGGATATGATGATGGCACTCTGGCTGCTCAAGTCGTTCAGACTGGCAAAGGTAGGCCCGAACATGGGGTGTGTGGAAACATATGGGCGGGTGCGCTCCCGGTAGAACGCCTCCAGGCCAGTCTTCACTGAGGCGATATCGCTCAGGATGCAGGTCTCGGGGAGATAGGGCAACACCGTCTCAAAAGCGGGAATGGTGTACTTGAGGGTGGCAGCGTTGATCACCAGCTCCGGTGCGAAGGCCTCAACCTCTCGCGGATCGGTCATCCGCTGCGTGTTGTAAATGAACCGCAGCTTCTGTGGATTGGTATCGAGCACTGCCACCTCGTGGTCGAAGCTGAGCACGTCGGCAAAGAAGGAGCCCATCTTGCCGGCTCCAAGGATTAATATTTTCATCTCTTCCCTTTCATCAGTTATTTCTTCGCTCTCTCCATCACCACCATCTGCTGACGTACCGACTCGGAGTGAATTGCCTCCAGCACCTTCTTCACGAAGTCGCCCGACATCTCCAACCGCTCACCCTGATAGGCACGGTCGGTCAGGATCTGGTCGTAGCGCTGTGTCTGCAGGATGGGCATATCATGTTCCAGCTTGTACTGGCCTATCTCTCTCGACACACGCATGCGCTTAGCCAGAAGCTGCAACAGGTCATTGTCAAGTTCGTCTATCTGGTCACGCAACACCGAGAGATCTTCAGTTGTCTGCACCGTATCACGGATTACGATGGTGTCTAGGATCTCCTTGAGTGCAGCCGGAGTGACTTGTTGAGCCTTGTCGCTCCACGCTTCGTCGGGGGAACAATGCGATTCGATGATCAATCCCGCGTAGTTGAGATCCATTGCCTGTTGACTGATCTTGAAGATCAGATTGCGGTCGCCGCCGATATGGCTTGGGTCGCAGATCATTGGAAGGGTGGGAAAACGTCGTTTCAGCTCAATGGGAATGTGCCATTGCGGCAGATTACGGTATATGGTCTTGTCGGTGGTGCTGAATCCACGGTGTATCACTCCCAGCTTGCGGATACCAGCATTGTAGAGTCGCTCCAGTGCACCGATCCAGAGCTCCAGGTCGGGATTCACAGGGTTTTTGATCAGGATGGGGATATCCACACCTTTGAGGGTATCTGCAATCTCCTGCACAGCAAAAGGGTTTGCAGCCGTGCGTGCTCCTATCCAAAGAATATCGACTCCAAACTTCAATGCCTCATAGACATGTTTCTCCGTAGCCACCTCGGTGGCCATATACATGCCAGTCTCTTTTTCCGCTTGCATCATCCATTTCAGTGCCGGACTACCGACTCCCTCAAAACCGCCTGGCTTGGTACGGGGTTTCCATACACCGGCGCGGTAAATTTTCACCCCCACAGCCGCCAGCTGGCGAGCAGTGGTCATCACCTGTTCTTCTGTCTCGGCACTGCAGGGTCCCGCAATCACCAGCGGTCTCTTCGCGTCAATGCCCGGCAATAAAATTGATTCGAATTCCATATCTTTTGTTTTTTATTATTGTCTCAATTGGTTTTCACTCCAAATTTTCATTCAACTCTCAGCCAATCATCAAATCTTTATAACGACCAATCAGCTATTCCCCAGATATTCCTCAATCCGCCTGTAAGCTTCCTGGATCTTCTCAACGGAGGCACCCAGCGAGATGCGGATAAAACGTTCACCATTGCTGCCGAAGATAAAGCCCGGGGTAAGAAATACACGCGCCTTTTCAAGCAGGTCATTCACAATCTTTTCACTACCCGACACCTCTGTCGGCAGCTTACCCCAGACGAACAATCCCACTTGCCGGGGATCGAAACTACAGCCAAGCAGCTGCATGATCTTCTCCGCCCAGTCGCGTCGTTCACGATAGACCCGGTTCATTCCGGCATGCCACTCATCACTGTTCGACAGTGCAGCCACCGTCGCCAGCTGCATCGGCTTGAACTGACCGCTGTCGATGTTGCTCTTGGCCTTGAGTACCCACTGTACGAACTGTGTGTTGGATGCCAGGATGCCCATGCGCCATCCCGACATGTTGTGCGACTTGCTCAGGGAGTTGAGCTCGATGCATATCTCTTTTGCTCCCGGCACGGAGAGGATGCTCATCGGATGGTCGTTCAGGATAAAACTATAGGGGTTGTCGTGACAAATCACGATCTGATGCTTCTTGCCAAAGGCTACCAGTTTCTCGAACAGTTCTATAGTAGCATTGGCACCGGTAGGCATGTTCGGGTAGTTTACCCACATCAGCTTCACACGACTCAAGTCCTTTTTCTCCAGAGCCTCGAAATCAGGTTCCCATCCCTTCTCCTCCAGCAGGTCATACTCCATCACCTCTGCCCGCAACAGTTGCGATACGGATCGGTAAGTGGGATAACCGGGATTGGGGACCAGCACAGCATCTCCGAAGTTCAGGAAGGTCATCGAGACATGCAGGATCCCCTCCTTGGAGCCTATCAACGGCAATACCTCAGCAGGTGTCAGGGTGACGTCATAGATACGCTTGTACCAGTCGGCATATGCTTTACGCAACTCGGGTATGCCGGTATATGGCTGATAAGCATGCACATCGGGCAGGCGGGCTGTATCGCAAAGCATGTCAATTGT
The DNA here is from genome assembly GCA_012799155.1 of Bacteroidales bacterium. Classification (GTDB taxonomy): domain Bacteria; phylum Bacteroidota; class Bacteroidia; order Bacteroidales; family Dysgonomonadaceae; genus Proteiniphilum. The sequence goes on from JAAZLV010000077.1 coordinate 3,150, forward strand.
CTCCTGCGACGGCATCCGATCTGGTGCTCCCACCGCCAGACTGATCACATTTTTACCTTCGGCATTCATACGGGCCACTTCAGCCAGCTTCACCGAGAAATAGTATTCTTCTATTGATTTGATATGTGCTGCAGGTTCAATCATTTTCATTGTAATTTTCATTTCATTCAGTTACTGTTCATCGGCATTCATCTCCTCCCTGTACTCACCCAACAACTTCAGATTGCTGATCAACGGAGTGATGGCATCGATCGACTGTTGGTAGCGCTGATAATCGGTAAAGGTGAGATCGATATAAAACTGGTACTCCCACTCACTCCCGATGATGGGCAGCGACTGAATACGGGTCAGGTTGATATCATAAAATGAGAGCACCGACAACACCTTCGAGAGTGAACCTTCACTGTGTGGCAGGACAAACACCAGCGACGACTTGTTGATGTGATTATTTTTCTGTACCTCCCGCAGCATCTCCTCACGAGCCAGGATAAAGAAACGGGTGAAATTGCGTTTGTTCGTTTCAATTCCGTGGGCCAGGATCTCCAGTCCATACATCTCTGCTGCCAGCCGGCTACAGATGGTGGCAGTGCCCTTCATCTCCCGCTCACGAATCTCTTTTGCCGCGAGAGCGGTATCATCATGCTCTACGATCTTCACCCCGGGTAATCTTTCCAGAAAATCCTCACACTGCATCAAGGCCATGGGGTGCGACATCACCTCACCAATTTCATCGATGGTGGTGCCGGGAAGGGCTGCCAAGGTATGTGTGATTCGAAGTTTATGTTCCCCTGCGATACGGAGATGATATTGTTTCAACAAATCATGATTGGGCAGAAGGCTTCCGGCGATCGTATTCTCAATGGCCATCACCCCTATCAGTTGCGGATCCTTCTCCGCTTCCTTGAAAATATCGCGGAATGTCTGGCAGGGAACAATCTCCAGCTCTTCACCCCTGAAATAATCGCGTGCGGCAATCTCATGATAGGCTCCCGGACCTCCTTGTATAGCAACTCTTTTCATTTCTTTTTGCAATTTGCCATAGTGTCATAAAAAAATCCCATCGTGTGATCGACAGGATTTTTGTTATCTGATATGACTTTTTTATTTCTTCTCATTTTACATAAAAATCCTGCCTTTACCTGCTAAAATAAAAGTAAAACCAGAAAGAATATGCAAATGTAGAACCGTTCACGTTGTTATCTTTTCATTATGATTGGGCACAAATGTACAACTTTTTTCGAATACACAAATAAAAATGACAAAAAAAGAGCGTTCCATCATTTTCATGCACCTGAAAAGAGGTACTTTTAGAAAAACTAGCGCAAAATTATCTGAAAAAATCTCTATATTTGCAGCTTAAATACCGAAACCTAATATTAGTCACCCTAAATTTACAGAGAATGTTTAAAAATCATCCTAAAGGACTGCTCGCCGCATCACTGGCGAACATGGGGGAGCGATTTGGTTTTTACACCATGATGGCGATCCTGACACTCTTCTTAATGACCAAGTTCGGACTGGACGAGACCACCACCGGTATCATCTACTCCATCTTTTATGCATCCATCTACCTGCTGGCTCTCGTGGGTGGGTTGCTGGCCGACAAGACCCGCAATTACAAGGGAATCATCATGACGGGCCTGTTGCTGATGTCAGCGGGTTACGTGATCATTGCCATCCCTACCCCGACACCGGTACCGGCTGACAAGTTCGCCCTGTTCCTTGCAATCAGCTGCTTGGGATTACTGGTGATCGCTTTTGGAAACGGCCTCTTCAAGGGGAACCTCCAGGCACTTGTGGGGCAGATGTATGACGACCCGAAGTACAGCAAGATGCGCGACTCAGGGTTCCAACTCTTTTACATGTTCATCAATGTGGGAGCTATCTTCGCTCCCTTCCTGGCGGTAGGTGTCCGGAATTGGTGGGTGGAGAAGAATGGTTTTCTCTACAATGCCGACCTGCCGACGCTGGCGCATCAGTACCTGGGCAACACCATCACGGCCGAGGGAAGTGAACGTTTTCAGCGACTGGCCGGAGAAGTGGGTTACAGTGGCAGCGACATGACAGCTTTTGCCGGTGATTATCTCAACGTCTTCACCACCGGCTTCCACTATGCCTTTGCGGTAGCCATTGTTGCGATGCTAATCTCACTGGTGATCTATATGATCAACAAGAACAAATTCCCCGATCCGGCGAACAAACATGCAGCAGCAGCAGGAGGTACAGCGGTGACAGAGATGGACATCAAAGAGGTGAAGCAACGCCTCTATGCGCTTTTCGCCGTCTTCGCGGTGGTAATATTCTTCTGGTTCTCGTTCCACCAGAACGGGCTCACCCTCACCTTTTTCGCCAAGGACTACACCGACCTGAGCCAGATAAGGCTAAACCTGGGCTTCGCCACACTGGAAGGAGCCGAGATCTTCCAGTCAATCAACCCCTTCTTCGTGGTGTTCCTCACTCCAATCATCGTAGGCTTCTTCGGATGGCTTCGCTCCAAAGGCAATGAGCCCTCCACACCGCGTAAGATTGCAATCGGTATGGGTATAGCCGCCCTGGCTTATGCCGTAATGGCACTGGGATCCATGGGACTTCCCTTCAAAAGTGAGCTGGATGCAATGGGCGGACTGCCTGATGCGGCCCGTGTCACACCCTGGTTGCTGATCGGCACCTATTTTATCCTGACCGTGGCGGAGCTGTTCATCAGTCCCTTGGGCATCTCTTTCGTTTCGAAGGTAGCCCCTCCCAAATACCAGGGAATCATGCAGGGGGCATGGCTGGGTGCCACCGCCGTGGGCAACAGCCTGCTCTTCATCGGTGCCATCTTCTACAAGTCAATCTCCATGAGTGCCACCTGGATGGTCTTCGTGGTTGCATGTCTCATCTCCATGTTCACCATGCTGGCGATGATCAAATGGCTGGAGAGGATTGCTAAATAAAAGCACAACTTTTCAATTGAACGAATCAGGCCGGAGGATTTCCCTCCGGCTTTTTCGTGGAATTGATCCCCGTGTCAAAGAGACTCTCCCAATGAGAGATAGATTCTATGGTTGATAACTTGTTGCGATAAGCGGAAAAAGCTTCCCCCTTTTTCAGTATATTTGCCCTATATAACCCAAGGCAACAATTCAGAAACATGCATCCATTTGTTCATCTTCACGTCCACTCCCAATATTCGCTGCTCGACGGGCAAGCCAGCATCCAGCGACTTGTTGACAAAGCCATGAACGACGGCATGCCTGCCATCGCCCTGACCGATCATGGAGCGATGTATGGCATCAAGGAGTTCCTCAACTACTGCAACAAGAAAAACGGCCCACACAAAACGGAAATTGCAAAGCTGAGGAAAGAAATCGACTCGCTCAAAAATGAAGATGATTCAACCGGCAGGAAGGCCGCGCTGCAACAACAGTTGCAGGCGGCAGAACAGAAGCTGTTTAAGCCGATTGTGGGATGCGAGTGTTACCTGGCACGACGCGACCGCTTCTCACAGTCGGAGAAGATCGATGGGAGCGGTTGGCACCTGGTAGTGCTGGCCAAGAACCTGACAGGGTACAAGAACCTGGTGAAGCTGGTTTCCAAGAGCTGGACCGAGGGATTTTACTACCGTCCCCGCATCGACAAGGAGCTGCTGGAACAA
>JAAZLV010000078.1 GCA_012799155.1 Bacteroidales bacterium
GGCTGATGCGCGAGATAGAGAAGCAGGGAGCTGCCTGCGGAAGGGTGATTCACTGCCTCCTGCAGGTACACATCGCTGAGGAGGAGACCAAGTCAGGTTTTTCGCCCGACGAGTGTCGTCGCTTCCTGGAGGAGGGCAGCTGGAAGAAGTGCCCCCATCTGCAGATTGCCGGTATGATGGGTATGGCCACCTATACAGATGAACGTGAGCAGGTGCATCGTGAGTTCCGCCTTCTTAAAAACCTTTTTGAAGAGTGTAAGGTGAAATACTTTACCAATGATGCTGCTTTTCGGGAGCTCTCAATGGGGATGTCGGGCGACTATCCCATCGCACTTGAGGAGGGTAGTACACTGATTCGTGTGGGGACCCTCATTTTCGGTGAACGTTGAGCGGTACAGTCATCTCCTGGTCTTCTTTTTTGATCAAAAACCAGTATGATCGATAAAAAATATCTATATTTGTGCAAACAATCATTTGAAAAACATTTGTCACCGACATGGTTACATTGGAAACAACCTTTGCGGGATTGAAACTGAAGAATCCCCTCATTGCCGCTAGCAGCGGACTGACCAATTCCATGATGAAAATCAAGGAACTTGAGGATGCCGGTATCGGCGCGATAGTATTGAAATCACTTTTTGAGGAACAGATTGAAAGTCACTCAGGTAAACTCGCGCAGCTCACTGACTACCCTGAGGCGGGTGATTACATCAATGCTTACGTGAAGATGAACCACACGGAGAAATATCTCGATTTGATTCGCTCTGCCAAAGCCGAATGCGAGGTGCCCATCGTGGCCAGTATCAACTGTTACAAACAGAGCCGCTGGATTGAGTTCGCCCGCAACGTGCAGGAGGCGGGAGCCGACGCTCTGGAACTGAACCTCTTCCTGCTCAACGCCGGAGAGTATGGTGATACTTGGTTGGAGGAATCATACGTCAACATCGTTCGGGAGGTGAAGAAACACATCTCCATCCCCCTGGTGATCAAGATGGCGAAGAACATCAGCAACCTGCCGGGACTTGTAGCCAAGCTCAAGGCGCTGGGGGCAAATGGGGTGGTGCTCTTCAACCGTTTTTACCAGCTCGATATCGATATCAACAATATGGAGATCGTCTCGGGACCGGTATTCAGCAATCCGGCCGACTTCAGCGACACGCTTCGCTGGACCGCCATTGTGGCAGGCCGCGTGCCCAACTTCGATATTGCCTGCTCCTACGGGGTGCATGGCTGGGAAGATGCCGTGAAGGGCATTCTTGCAGGTGCGGGAGGCATCCAGCTCTGCAGCATGCTCTACGATCAGGGAGCTGGTGCGGTAACAGAAATGCTCACCTGTTTGGAGGAGTGGATGGAGCAGAATAACTACGAGACCATCGACGCATTCAGGGGAAAACTGAATTATGCCAACATCAAAAGCCCTTCGCTCTACGAGCGTGTGCAGTTTATGAAATATTTCTCTGATTATAAACAGTAGGATGAACATACAGCAGCTTGAGTATATTATCGCAGTGGACAACTACCGCCATTTCTCAAAGGCGGCAGAAGCATCGTTTGTGACACAGCCTACCCTGAGCATGATGATTCAGAAGCTTGAGGATGAGCTGGGAGTGAAGATCTTCGATCGCTCCCAGTTGCCGGTGCAACCAACCGAGATCGGGTTCAAGGTCATCAACCAGGCGCGACTGGCATTGGCACAGGTGAACCAGATCAAGGAGATCATCCAGGA